>NZ_JBYSZI010000090.1:0-17631 GCF_058787075.1 Cupriavidus sp. FW305-46 | reverse complement strand
GTTCCCCTTGCCGCCCCCACCGTTCCGGTGCCCTGCGGCCGCCATGTCTTCCGGCATCTGCCGCCAGCACTGCGCAGCGCGACCTGACCCGCGGCTGCCCTGCGCCGCCCCTGACTGCACACAACAACATGACCGATCTCACCGCTACTCCAGCCCAAACGGCCGCCCCGAGCCGCGAAGAAGTGCGCAAGCGCGTCTACGCCATCGTCGCCGCCTCGTCGGGCAACCTGGTCGAATGGTTCGACTTCTACGTCTACGCCTTCTGCGCGATCTACTTCGCGCCGTCGTTCTTCCCCAAGTCCGATCCCACCGCGCAGCTGCTGAACACCGCCGGCGTGTTTGCCGCCGGCTTCCTGATGCGGCCCATTGGCGGCTGGCTGTTCGGCACCATCGCCGACCGCCATGGCCGCAAGAACTCGATGCTGATCTCGGTGATCATGATGTGTGCCGGCTCGCTGCTGATTGCCTGCTTGCCCACCTATGACAGCATCGGCAACTGGGCGCCGGCGCTGTTGCTGCTCGCGCGCCTGGTGCAGGGCGTGTCGGTCGGCGGCGAATACGGCACCACCGCCACCTATATGAGCGAGGTGGCGCTGCGCGGCCGGCGCGGCTTCTTCTCGTCGTTCCAGTATGTGACGCTGATCGGCGGCCAGTTGCTGGCAGTGCTGGTGGTGGTGATCCTGCAGCAGCTGCTGGACGAGTCCGAACTGAAGGCCTGGGGCTGGCGCATCCCGTTCGTGGTCGGCGCGGTCACCGCGGTGGTGGCGCTGTTCCTGCGCCGCACGCTGCACGAGACCTCGTCGGCAGCCACCCGCGGCAACAAGGAAGCCGGCAGCGTGGCCGCGCTGTTCCGCCACCACAAGGCCGCCTTCTTCACCGTGCTGGGCTATACCGCGGGCGGCTCGCTGATCTTCTACACCTTCACCACGTATATGCAGAAGTACCTGGTCAACACTGCCGGCATGTCGATCAAGACCGCCAGCTATGTGATGACGGGATGCCTGTTCCTGTACATGTGCATGCAGCCGGTGTTCGGCGCGCTCTCCGACCGCATCGGCCGGCGCACCAACATGCTGCTGTTCGGCGCGCTGGGTGCGCTCTGCACGGTGCCGATCCTGACCGCGCTGGGCACGGTCAGCAGCCCTGAGCTTGCCTTTGTGCTGATTGCCGTGGCGCTGGCCATCGTCAGCTTCTACACCTCGATCAGCGGCATCGTGAAGGCCGAGATGTTCCCGCCCGAGGTGCGCGCGCTGGGCGTGGGCCTGGCCTATGCCATCGCCAACGCGATCTTCGGCGGCTCGGCCGAGTATGTGGCGCTGGGCATGAAGACGCTAGGCCACGAGACCGCGTTCTACTGGTACGTGACGGCGATGATGGTGATTGCCTTCTTCGTCAGCCTGCGCCTGCCGCGCCAGGCCAGATACCTGCATCACGAGCATTGATGCGCACCCCGCGGTGCAATGCCGCGGGACGCCGCCAAGAGCATGGCAATATACGGGGCCGTAATCGCCCCCCTCTTTCATTGATCACCCCATGGACCTGAACGCCCTGCGCCTGTTCGTCGACATCGTCGATGCGGGCAACCTGAGCGCGGCCGCGCGCAAGCTCAAGATGACGCGCGCCAATGTCAGCTACCGGCTCAAGGCGCTCGAAGAAGAGCTGGGTGTGCAGCTGCTGCGCCGGACCACGCGCCATGTCGAGCCGACTCCGGTCGGTGCCGGCCTGTACGAGCACGGCCGCAACATCCTCGGCGAGGTGGCCGCCGCCAATGCACTGATCAGTAATATGGGCAAAAGCCTGAAGGGCCATGTGCGGCTCTCGGTGCCTACCGGGCTGGGCCATTCACTGCTGTCGCCGCTGCTGGTGCTGTTCAAGCAGCGCTATCCCGACATCACGCTCGACGTGGTCTTCGACAACCGTGTGCACAACCTGGTGTCCGAGGACGTCGAAGTGGCCCTGCGCATCATCTCCACCCCGCCGGATTCAGTGGTCGCCACCGAGATCGGCGAAGTCGACTGGATCGTGTGCGCGTCGCCAGCCTACCTCGCCGGCCACCTGGCGCCGCAAGCGCTGGCCGAGCTGCAGGGGCATGCGTTCGTGTGCGCGTCGCCCGAGGGGCAGAAGCTCAAGGCAACGGGCATCCGGCACAGTGGCGGCGGCGACGGCGGTGAGACCCGTGAGCAGGTGGTGCTGGAGCCAACGCTCACCTCCGAGAACTTTGCCTTCCTGAAAGAGGCGGTGCTGGCGGGCCTGGGCATCGGCATCTTCCCGATCTATGCGATCGGCGCGGAACTGGACAGCGGCGCCCTGGTGCCGCTGCTGTGCGACTACCGCATCAGCGTGTTCGGCAGCAAGCTCTACATGCTGACCATGCCCAACCGCTACCAGACGCTGGCCACGCGCTACCTGCTGAACTTCCTGAAGACCGAGCTGCAGGCAGTGTGGCCGCGGCTGCACCGCTAGCGGTGCCTTCGGCAGTGGTCGCCACGGACTATAGTAGGAGCACAAGGATAACCGTCGGCGCATCCGCACCTGAGGAGCTACCATGGCCCTGGCTAGCACGCTTGCAAGCTGCCTGAGCAGCAAGAACACCCAGTACGACATCATCCGCCACCCCTACACCCTCAGCAGCATGGCCACTGCCGAGGCAGCGCATGTTCCCGGGGACCGGCTGGCCAAGACGCTGTTGCTGGAGGATGACCGCGGCTATGTCGCTGCCGTGATTCCTTCAAGCCACCATCTGCACATGGCCGCCATCTGCGAACAGACCGGGCGCAATCTGGTGCTGGCGCATGAGGACGAGATCCGCGAGATCTTCAAGGATTGCGACCTCGGCGCGATCCCGCCGGTGGCGATGGCCTACGGCATGCAGACCTATGTGGACGACAGCCTGATGGCGCAGCCCGACGTGTATTTCGAAGGCGGTGACCACCAGGAACTGGTGCACATGAGCGGCGAGCAGTTCTCGAAGTTGATGTCGGACGCTGGGCACGGGCAGTTTTCGCGCCGCATGATGTAAGCGGCGCATTTTATTGGCCACTGAACGGCCGCCACGCGGTTGCGAACCCGCGTGGCGGCCGTTTTGCATGCTGGCGGGCGGGTGAGTGAGGCAGACGTTTCAGCCTTCAGGCAACGCCGGCACGCTGTCGTCCTTCAGGTCCACGCCCGAGCGGCCCAATGCCGCCGCGCCGCGCAGCAGGAAGGCCAGCCGGTCGGCGGCCTGCGCATACGGCAGGCCTTCGGGGCGCACGTTGGAGATGCAGTTGCGCTCGGCATCGGTGCGGCCCGTGCGCGGCGCATGGGTCAGGTAGATGCCAAGGCTGTCGGGAGAACTCAGGCCCGGCCGTTCGCCGATCAGCATCACCACCTGGCGCGCGCCCAGCAGCTCGCCGATCTCGTCGCCCAGCGCCACGCGCGACTGCTCGGCCACCACCACCGGGCCGATGCGCCATGTCGGCGGCAGGCGCGGGCGGGTGGCATCGAGCAATGGCAGCGCGTGCGTCTGCGTGGCCAGCGCGGACAGGCCGTCGGCAACCACGAACACCACATCGGGCGCCTCGCCAGGCCGTGCCGCGGCCAGCCGCGCGCGGCTGGCATCGTCCAGGCGCCGGCCCAGGTCGGGGCGCCGCAGGTAGTGCGCGCGGTCCGGCGCAGCGCTGTGCACGGCGAGGTTCTGTACCCCCGCCGCATCCAGCGCCGCGGTGACCGCGCCCACGTCCAGCGGCAGGTGCACCGCATCGCGCGCCTGCGCATGGGCCAGCCCGAAGGCCAGCACCGCATCGGTGGTCTGGCTGTGGCCGGTACGGCCCAGCGCTACACGCGCGCGCGTGAACTGGCGCAGGCGTTGCCACGGGTCGGCATCGGCGTTGGCGGGATCGGCGGGTGGCGGGCGTCTGTCCGTCATCGGCTGCACCTTACAGGCTGTGGGCCATCTGCAGCAGCGGCTGGCGCGCGGCGGGCTCGAGCAGCCTGCCGCTGGCATCGGCAATGCCCATGCGCTGCAGCCAGGCCTCGAACTCCGGCGCGGGGCGCAGCCCCAGCACCTCGCGCAGGTACAGCGCATCGTGGAACGAGGTGCTCTGGTAGTTCAGCATGATGTCGTCGGCGCCGGGCACGCCCATGATGAAATTGATGCCGGCCACGCCGAACAGCGTCAGCAGCGTGTCCATGTCGTCCTGGTCGGCCTCGGCATGGTTGGTGTAGCAGACGTCGCAGCCCATCGGCACCCCCATCAGCTTGCCGCAGAAGTGGTCTTCCAGACCGGCGCGAATGATCTGCTTGCCGTCGTACAGGTATTCGGGACCGATAAAGCCCACCACCGTATTGACCAGCAGCGGCGCGAACGCGCGCGCCACCGCGTAGGCGCGCGCCTCCATGGTCTGCTGGTCGACGCCGTGGTGCGCATTGGCCGACAGTGCGCTGCCCTGCCCGGTCTCGAAGTACATCAGGTTGTCGCCAACGGTGCCGCGCGCCAGCGCCTGCGCGGCGTCGTGCGCCTCGGCCAGCAGCGCCAGGCTGATGCCGAAGGCCGCGTTGGCGCGCTCGCTGCCGGCCACCGACTGGAACACCAGATCCACCGGCGCGCCCTGCCCGATCGCGCGCAGGGTATTGGTGACGTGGGTCAGCACGCAGGATTGCGTGGGGATGTCGAAGCGGCTGCGCAGCTCGTCGATCATGCGCAGCAGCGAGACGATGGCGCCCAGGTTGTCCGAAGCCGGGTTGACGCCGATGGTGGCATCGCCGCAGCCATAGAGCAGCCCGTCGATGATCGACGCGGCAATGCCCTTGGGATCGTCGGTCGGGTGGTTGGGCTGCAGCCGCACCGAGAGCCGGCCCGGCAGCCCCACCGTGCTGCGAAAGCGCGTCACCACCTGGCATTTGCGCGCCACCGCCACCAGGTCCTGGTTGCGCATCAGCTTGCTGACCGCGGCGGCCATCTCCGGGGTGATGCCCGGCGCCACCCGCGCCAGCGTGGCGCTGTCGGTTTCATGCAGCAGCAGCCAGTTGCGCAGGTCGCCCACGGTAGTGGCGCCGATGGCGGCAAAGGCCGCGCCATCATGCCGGTCCAGGATCAGGCGCGTGACCTCGTCGTCCTCGTACGGCACCAGCGCCTCGGTCAGGAACTGCTTGAGCGGCACCTCTGCCAGCGCCAGCCGCGCGGCCATCCGCTCCTGCTCGCTGGCCGCGGCAACGCCCGCCAGCGCGTCGCCGGAGCGCGCCGGGCTGGCCCGGGCCAGCAGCGTGCGCAGGTCGGCAAAGACGTGGCGGTGGGTGCCGATGGTGTGGGTGTAGGCCATGCGTTCCGTTCCTGGACTCTGGGGAAAACGATGACAGCGGTGCGCCGGGCGCCTTGCCGGGCGCGATTCCCCCTAATATAGACAGCCTTTGCGTGTGCCGTGATGCCAACATCGCCTCAGCGCACACGGCCTGACTCAGGAACAACATCTGGATCGGCGAGAATTCAGAATAAATTTTGAGCAATTTGCATGCCGGAGACCTCGATGAAAGACCCCGACCCGACCACCACCCCGCGCTTGCTGCCGGCCGCGTGGTACAGCGTCGGCACCGTCGCCTACCTGCTGACCGCCCTGGCGCTGTGGACCGTGCTCCACGCCAACCTGGTGGCGGCATTGCTGTCCGGGCTGCTGCTGTACTCGCTGGTGGACGTGCTGGCGCCGCGCCTGCAGCGCCTGCACCAGCGCCACGACGCCCTGGCCGTGGCCATCCTGTCGGCGCTGATCCTGCTGGGGCTGACGCTGGCGGGCTGGCTGCTGGTGCGCTTTGTCAGTGGCGAGGGCAATACCCTGGACGGGCTGCTCAACCATGTGGCCGACATCATCGACCGCTCGCGCGGGCAGATGCCGCCGTGGCTTAGCGATGCGCTGCCCAAGGGCGTGGACGAGCTGGCCAACACGCTGATCGAGACGCTGCGCGAGCATGCCGCGATGGCGCAGAAGCTGGGCGCCGAGGTGCTGCGCACGCTGGTGCATATCCTGATCGGGCTGGTGATCGGCGCGATGGTGGCGCTGTATCGCGCGGTGGTTCGGCCCAATCGCCGTCCGCTGGCCGCGGCGCTGGTGGCGCGCGCACGCGCGCTGCAGCAGGCGTTCTCGCAGTTCATCTTCGCGCAGATCCAGATCTCCACCATCAACACCGTGCTGACGGCGATCTACCTGCTGCTGGTGCTGCCGCTCTTTGGCGTGCACCTGCCGCTGACCAAGACGCTGGTGGTGATCACCTTCGTTGCCGGGCTGCTGCCGGTGCTGGGCAACCTGATTTCCAATACCGCCATCGTGGTGGCCTCCCTGTCGGTGTCGCTGCCGATCGCGGTGGCGTCGCTGGTGTTCCTGGTGGTGATCCACAAGCTGGAGTACTTCCTGAACGCGCGCATCATCGGTGCGCGCATCCAGGCCGCGGCGTGGGAACTGCTGATGGTGATGCTGCTGATGGAAACGCTGTTCGGCATCCCGGGCGTGATCGCCGGACCGATCTTCTATGCCTACCTGAAGCGGGAACTGGCCGGCGCCGGACTGATCTGAGTGCCGCAGCCGGCTCGCCGCGGCGCTGGTAGGACCAATACCTGCTCAGGCGCCGTCCTGCTCCACCCGGCTGCGCACGAAGTCGATATGGGTCTGCATGGCGGTGCGCGCCTCTTCCGGGCGCCGCGCGCAAATCGCATCGCACAGCGTGCGGTGCTGCAGCAGCAGCAGGTCTGACGCGCCGTCGTCCTGTTCGCGCAGGCCGGTGCCATTGATGGTGATGTGCTCGCGCAGCATGCCGATCACGCTGGTATGCAGGTGCAGGAACATGGTGTTGTGCGAGGCCTGGGCAATGGCGTCGTGCAGCTGCGCATCGGCATCGGCCTCTGCCTGCTTGTCGTCGGCGGCGCGCGCGCGTTCCAGCTCGGCCATCAGGGCGCGGATCCGCTTCACGTCAGCGGCATCCGCGCGCAGCGCCGCAAAATACGCGGTCGCGCCCTCCAGCACGCGGCGGAACTCCAGGATGTCGTCGCGCAGTGCGGGGTGGTCGGCCACCAGCTGGCCCCAGGGCGAGGCAATGCCGGCGCGCAGCTGGTCGGTGGCGTAGACCCCGGCACCGCGCCGGCTCTGCAGCAGGCCGCGCGCGGCGAGGCGCTGGATCGCCTCGCGCACGGTGTTGCGCGCGACCTCGTATTGCCCGGCCAGCACCCGCTCGGCCGGCAGCCGCGTGCCGGGCGGCCAGGTGCCGTCGAGCAGCGCGGTCTCGATCCGGCGCATGACCGACTCCACGCGCCCACGGGTGCGCCCGTGCCTTGCTGCCGCTGCCGTCATGCCGTGTGTCCTCGCTCCTGAGCTTGCGCGCGTCGTTGCGCAGATTGGTCCAACCAATTTGTACCGCCGCGCGGAAGCGGGAATTATGCGCCGAAACGTGCGACCCCAGCACGTCCGGAGCGAGACATGAAGGATCGTCAGTACCCCACCGGCCCTGCCCCCACGCAGGCCTACCTGTTTGCCACCTGCCTGGTCGACATGTTCGTGCCGCAGGCCGGCCTCGACGCCGTGCGGCTGCTTGAACGCGAAGGGCTCACCGTGCACTTCCCGCGCGGCCAGAGTTGCTGCGGCCAGCCCGCCTACAGCAGCGGCAACCCCGACGCGGCCCGTGCGGTGGCGCGCGCCCAACTCGACCTGTTCAGCCAGCCCTGGCCGGTGATCGTGCCATCGGGCTCGTGCGCGGGCATGATGCGCCACCACTGGCCGCAGCTCTTTGCCGACGATCCGGTGGCCGGCCCCAAGGCACTGGAACTGGCCGGACGCATCTATGAACTGGGCGAATTCCTGCTGCATGTGCTGAAGGTGGACTTTGGCGATGCCGCAGCGGCGGGCCAGCCGCAGGAGCGCATCGTGCTGCATACCTCGTGCGGCGCCCGTCGAGAAATGGGTACGCGCCAGCACGGCGTGGCCCTGGTCGACGCGCTGCCGGGCGTGACCCGCGTGGAGCATGAACGCGAATCAGAATGCTGCGGCTTCGGCGGCACCTTCTCGCTCAAGCATCCCGATATCTCCGGCGCCATGGTGCGCGACAAGGTGGCCTCGGCCTGCGCCACCGGCTGCGACCGGCTGGTCTCGGCCGACTGCGGCTGCCTGCTCAATATCGGCCATACCGCGGCACATGACCGCGCCCCGCTGCAGGTGGAGCACCTGGCCACCTTCCTGTGGCGCCGTAGCGGAGGTGCCGCATGAGCACGCCCGGCGCCCGCGAACGCATGCTCGGCCGGCTGCGCGCCGCCGCGCCTGCGCCTTCCCAAGGCACAGCGGAACTCGACCGCCGCATCGACGGCCATTTCGAGGCACGCCGCCACGGCACGCCAGCCGTTGGCGAACTGGTCGACGCGATGCAGGCGGCACTGCAAGGCCTGCATGCCGAGGTCTGGTGCGCCAGCGAAGCGGCCTGGCCGGCATTGCTGGCCACTGAGCTGGCCAATGCCGGCGTGAAGCGCCTGCTGCTTGATCCCGCCAGCACGGCCGGTGCCGCGCTGGCGGCCGCCTTGCCGGCCCATATCGAAGCCATCGGCTACGACCGCCCGATCGAAGCCTGGAAGGCGGAGCTGTTCGACACCATCGATGCCGGCTTCACCGTGTCGCGCTCCGGCATTGCCGCCACCGGCACGCTGGTGGTCGCGCCAGATGCGGGCTCGCCACGCACGGTGTCGCTGGTGCCGCCGCTGCATGTCGCGCTGGTGCGCGCCTCGACGCTGCACGCCGACCTGCATATGGCCGCGCGCACCGAGCGCTGGTCCGACGGCATGCCGACCAACCTGGTGCTGATCTCCGGCCCGTCCAAGACCTCCGACATCCAGCAGACGCTGGCCTACGGCGCGCATGGTCCGCGCCGGCTGTGGGTCGTGATCGAGACCGACACTGCGGAGGCCGGGCAATGAGCCAGCACACACTGAATTTTGTTCCGCCGCAGGACTTCAAGGCACGCGCCCGCGAAGCGCTGGACGATCCCAAGCTGCGCCAGAGCTTTCGCGGCGCGATGGACTTCCTGCAAGGCAAGCGCCTGGCGCAGTTCCCCGACGCGGATGAGCTGGAGCGCCTGCGCGACCTGGGCGAGGCGGTGCGCCAGCACGCGCTGGCCAACCTGCCGGACCTGCTGGTGCAGCTGGAGGCAAAGCTCACCGCCGCCGGGGTGCAGGTGCACTGGGCCGAGAACGCCGACGAAGCCAACGCGATCATCCACCGCATCGCGGCATCGAAGCAGGCGCAGCGCGTGATCAAGGGCAAGTCGATGGCCAGCGAGGAGATCGAGCTGAACCATTACCTGGCCGAGCGCGGGGTGGACTG
Organism: Cupriavidus sp. FW305-46; assembly: GCF_058787075.1. Taxonomy (NCBI): domain Bacteria; kingdom Pseudomonadati; phylum Pseudomonadota; class Betaproteobacteria; order Burkholderiales; family Burkholderiaceae; genus Cupriavidus; species Cupriavidus sp. FW305-46. The sequence goes on along the minus strand of NZ_JBYSZI010000090.1, from coordinate 8,308 downwards.
TATCGAGTCGGACATGGGCGAGTACATCGTCCAGCTGGCCGGCGAAAAGCCCTCGCATATCGTGATGCCGGCGATCCACAAGACCAAGGGCGATATCGCGCAGCTGTTCCAGGCGCATATCCCCGACACGCCCTATACCGAGGATGTCGATGCGCTGATCCAGGCCGGCCGCCGTGCGCTGCGCCAGGCCTTTGTCGACGCGGATATCGGCTTGTCCGGCGTGAACTTCGCCGCCGCGGACACCGGCACGCTGTGGCTGGTGGAGAACGAAGGCAACGGCCGGCTTTCCACCACCGTGCCCGACGTGCATATCGCCATCATGGGCATGGAGAAGGTCGTGGCCCGGCTGGAACACATCGTGCCGCTGTCCACGCTGCTGACGCGCTCGGCCACCGGGCAGGCCATCACCACCTACTTCAACCTGATCTCCGGGCCGCGCCGCGCGGGCGAGCGCGACGGCCCGCGCGAGGTCCACCTGGTGCTGCTCGACAACGGCCGCACCCAGGCCTATGCCGACACGCAGCTGCGCGCGACGCTGCAATGCATCCGCTGCGGCGCATGCATGAACCATTGCCCGGTCTACACGCGCATCGGCGGCCATGCCTATGGCACGACCTATCCCGGCCCCATCGGCAAGATCATCTCGCCGCACCTGCTGGGGCTGGATGCCACCGCCGACCTGGCCACCGCGTCGAGCCTGTGCGGCGCCTGCGGCGAAGTGTGCCCGGTGCGCATCCCGATCCCGCAATTGCTGGTGCGCCTGCGCACCGAGGCCAACCGCGATCCGGAAGAGCAGGTCGCCAACCCGCTGCGCGGCCAGGGCGCCAAGTACAGCCGCGGCGAGCACCTGGTGTGGCGCTTCTGGAGCGGCGCGTATTCGCACCCGGCGACGTACCGGCTGTTCCGCTGGGCCGCCACGCGGCTGCGCGCGCTGACGCCGTCGAAGCAGATGGGCTGGACGCAGCACCGCACGCCGCTGAAGCCGGCGGCGAAGAGCCTGGCGGATTTGCTGAAAGAGAAGGGGCAGCCGGAGTAAGAGCGCCGGCCAGCACCACAAACCCCTTCCCGTACCGCCGGCGTGCTCCCTCTCCCGCAAGCGGGAGAGGGAGCGAACAAGCGGGAGTTTCAAGGCCCGCGATATTGCGATGCCCGCAGTCCTCACCAACAAAACAAAGATTTCCCGAAACACCACCAAAGCAGGAGACTAACCGTGCAACCCTGGACCCAAATCTATACACCGCTGGGCAGCCTGTGGCTGTCGTCGCTGGCGGCAGCCATTCCCATCCTGTTCTTCTTCATTGCGCTGGCCGTCTGGCGCATGAAGGGCCATGTCGCCGCGGCCGTGACGCTGCTATTGGCGCTGGCCGTGGCGATCTTCGCCTACGGCATGCCCGCGCAGCAGGCGCTGGCCTCGGCCGGCTTCGGCTTTGCCTATGGGCTGTGGCCGATCGCGTGGATCATCGTGACCGCGGTGTTCCTCTACAAGATCGTGGTCAAGACCGGCCAGTTCGACGTGATCCGCGCCTCGGTGCTGTCGATCACCGACGACCAGCGCCTGCAGATGCTGCTGATCGGCTTTGCCTTCGGCGCCTTCCTGGAAGGCGCGGCGGGCTTCGGCGCGCCGGTGGCGATCACCGCTGCGCTGCTGGTGGGCCTGGGCTTCAACCCGCTGTATGCGGCGGGCCTGTGCCTGATCGCCAATACCGCGCCGGTGGCATTCGGCGCGATGGGCATCCCCATCATCGTGGCCGGACAGGTGACGGGCATCGATCCTTTCCATATCGGCGCCATGGCCGGACGCCAGCTGCCGCTGCTGTCGCTGCTGGTGCCGTTCTGGCTGGTGTTCATGATGGACGGCGCCAAGGGCGTGCGCGAAACCTGGCCGGCGGCGCTGGTGTGCGGCGGCAGCTTTGCCGTGACGCAGTACTTCACCTCCAACCATATCGGGCCCGAGCTGCCGGACATCACCTCGGCGCTGGTCAGCCTGGTGTCGCTGGCCGCGTTCCTGAAGGTATGGCAACCGCGCAACGCGTCGCAGCGTGCCGGCAATGTCAGCGGCGGCACCGTCGCGCTGGCGGGCTTCGGCGGCGGTTTCGGCGGCGGTTTCGGCGGTGCGATGTCCAGCCGCAAGGCTTCGCCCTACACCCTGGCGCAGACGCTGCGCGCGTGGGCGCCGTTCGGCATCCTGACCGCGATCGTCACGGTGTGGAGCCTGCAGCCGTTCAAGGCGCTGTTTGCCGCCAATGGCGCGCTGGCGGGCACGGTGCTGAAGTTCAAGATCCCGGGCCTGGACCAGATGGTGATCAAGGCCGCGCCGATCGTGGCCACGCCCAAGGCCTATGACGCGGTGCTGAAGCTCGACCTGCTCTCCGCCGTCGGCACCGCCATCCTGCTGACCGCGCTGATCTCGGCGGTGCTGCTGCGCATGAAGCCGCGCACGCTGCTGGCCACCTTTGCCGAGACCCTGGTGGAACTGGCGCGCCCAGTGCTGTCGATCGGCCTGGTGCTGGCGTTCGCCTTTGTCGCCAACTACTCCGGCATGTCGTCGACACTGGCGCTGCTGCTGGCCGGCACCGGCGCGGCCTTCCCGTTCTTCTCGCCGTTCCTGGGCTGGCTGGGGGTGTTCCTGACCGGTTCGGACACTTCGTCCAATGCACTGTTCTGCGCGCTGCAGAACACCACGGCGCACCAGATCGGCGTGTCGGACACGCTGCTGGTCGCCGCCAACACCACCGGCGGCGTCACGGCCAAGATGATCTCGCCGCAATCGATCGCCGTGGCCTGCGCGGCGACCGGGCTGGTGGGCAAGGAGTCGGAGCTGTTCCGCTTCACGGTCAAGCACAGCCTGCTGTTTGCCGTGATCATCGGCATCATGACGGTGGTGCAGGCTTACCTGTTGCCGGGGATGATCCCGGGGTGATGGGGTAGCAGGAATCAATGAAGAACGGCGGCCATATGGCCGCCTTTTCGTTTGCCGCGCGGCAACGTCGCGTCTAATCCAGGAACTCGTCCCCTTCGGTGAGCGGCGCATACCTGTACGTGGCCGGCGTCCGGCTCAGCTTGACCGGCGCACCCAGCCCTTGGTAGCCACCCTCCATCTCCACCACCATCTCGCGGTGCTGCGTATGCGGATGCTGCAAGGCATCAGCCACGGACAGTACCGGCGCGCAGGGCACGCCCGCGGCCACCAGCTCGTCGGCGAGCACCTTGCCATCGAACTCGCACAGCCTGGCTTCCAGTTCCGCCTTCAGCGCCACGCGATTCACCGAGCGCGCGCCCGCGGTGGCATAGCGCTCGTCATCGGCCAGCGCAGGCAGCCGCAGGTGCTCGCACAGGATGCGGAACTGCCGGTCGTTGCCCACCGCCAGGAAGATCGGGTCGGTGGCGGTCGCCACCGTGTCGTACGGGTAGATGTTGGGATGCGCATTGCCGGTGCGCTGCGGCGTCTTGCCGCTCATGAACCAGTTGGCCGCATGCGGATGCAGCAGCGACAGGCCGGAGTCATAGAGCGCGGCCTCGACGAACTGGCCGCGCCCGCTGCGCGCGCGCTCCTGCAGTGCCAGCAGCACGCCGATCACGGCGTTCAGGCCGGTCACCATGTCCACCACCGGCAAACCCACTCGCAGCGGATCGCCATCGGCCTCGCCGTTGATGCTCATGATGCCGGACATGGCCTGGATGGCGGCGTCGTAGCCGGGCAGGCCGCCCAGCGAGCCATCGGCGCCGAAGCCGGACACGCGGCAATGGACCAGCCGCGGGAAGCGCGCGGACAGCGTGTCGTAGCCCAGCCCCCACTTCTCCATGGTGCCGGTCTTGAAGTTCTCGACCAGCACGTCGGCCTCGGCCAGCAGCGCAAGCAGGACCTCACGATCGGCCTCGGCGGTCAGGTCCAGCCGCATCACGCGCTTGTTGCGGTTCAGGCCGAAGTAGTAAGAGGCCACGCCGTCCTTGAACGGCGGCCCCCAGGTGCGGGTGTCGTCGCCCTGCGGCGGTTCGATCTTGAGCACGTCGGCGCCGTGGTCACCCAGGATCTGGCCGCAGTATGGGCCGCCCAGGATGCGCGACAGGTCGACCACGCGGATGCCGGCGAGCGCGCCGGGACTGGTTTGGGTCATGGCTGGTTTTCCTGTGCGGTTCAGTCGAGCTGGGCGCCGGACTTCTGCACCACGGCGCGCCACTTGCCGACCTCGGCCTTGACGAAGCCGCCAAGCTGCTCGGGCGTGGTCGACGGCGCGAACTCGAGGCCCTGCGCCTGCAGGGTCTTGCGCACCTCGGGCTGCTTGAGCGCATCGGCAAAGGCGCGGTTGAGCTTGCCGATCACTTCGGGCGGCGTGCCGGCGGGTGCGACCACGCCGAAGAACACCGATACATCGAAACCTGGCACGCCCTGCTCGGCCACGGTCGGCACGTCCGGCAGCGCCTGCGAGCGCGCCTTGGTGGTGACGCCCAGCGCGCGCACCTTGCCGCTCTTGATGAAGGGCATCGCGGTCAGCACGTCGGTGAAGGTCATGCTGACCTGCCCGCCCAGCAGGTCGTTCAGTGCGGGGCCGGTGCCCTTGTACGGGATGTGCTGGAAATCGGTGCCGGTGACGTTGTTGAACAGCACCCCGGCCAGGTGCGATGAGGCGCCGTTGCCGGACGAGGCATAGGTCAGCTTGCCCGGGTGCGCCTTGCCATAGGCGATCAGCTCCGTGACGTTCTTCGCCGGCACGGACGGGTTGACCACCAGCACATTGGGCAGCTGGCCGATCTGGATCACCGGCGCGAAGCTCTTGACCGGGTCGTAGTTGATCTTGCGGTACAGGCTGACGTTGATCGCCAGCGGCGCCGAAGTGCCGAACATCAGCGTGTAGCCGTCGGGCTCGGCGCGCGCCACCACCTCGGCGCCGATATTGCCGCCGGCGCCGGCGCGGTTTTCCACCACCACCGGCTGGCCCAGGCTGGTCTTGAGCGCGGCGGCAAGCGTGCGCGCCATGGCATCGGTGGGGCCGCCCGGCGGGTAGGTGACGACCATCATGATCGGCTTGGACGGAAAGTCCTTCTGCGCGAAGGCGGGGGCAATACAGAGCGAGCAGGCGGCGATGGCCGCTACGCGGTGCCAGAGTTTCATGGCGTTGTCTCCTGGGTATAGGACGTCTCCCGCTGGTGGCGGGATGGTGTTGCGGGGGGATTGGTGCCGGATGTGGATCCGGTCAGAACACGTTGACCTGGTCGACCGCGCCGGCGGCGCGCACGGTGCCGTCAGCCGGCGCGACGGTCTCGGCCAGCCACTCGGGCTCGGCCTGTGCGGCCAGCGGGTCCTGCGGCAGCACGCGGTGGCGCAACACCAGCTGCGCCAGCCGCATGCGGCGCACCGAGCCGATGCGCCCGGCCTCCCAGGCCATCGCCACCGCGCTGGTGACGTGGTACAGCGCCGAGGCCGCCTGGCGCGCCAGCAGTTCGCCGTCGGCGCCGGCATCAGCGGCTTGCGCGGCCAGCTTCGCAGCGGCGGCGATGGCGCCTTCGAACACGGCACGCGCCGCCGCATGCATCGGCGTATCGGCCAGCAGGCCGGCCAGGTGTGCCTGCAGTACCGGCAGCGCGCCTTCACGGCGGACCGCGCGCAGCACGTCAAGCGCGACGATATTGCTGGTGCCTTCCCAGATCGAGCCGAGATGGGCATCGCGCACCAGGCGCGGATCGCTCCATTCCTCGATATAGCCGCAGCCGCCGCGGATCTCCATGGCGTCGCCGGTGACCCTGCGCGCGTCGCGGCAGGCGCGGAACTTGATCAGCGGCGTCAGGATGCGCATCAGCGGGTAGGCGTCGGCTTCGCCGGCATCGGCGCGGCGCAGTGCTTCGGCGGTCTGGAACACCATGGTGCGCGCCTGCTCGGTGGGCAGGGTCAGCTTGAGCAGCTGGCGGCGCATCAGCGGCATGTCCTGCAGGCGCTTGCCGAACGCCTGGCGCTCGCGTGCAATGAACAGGCCCTCGGTCAGCGCGCGGCGCATCAGGCCGGCGGCGCGCACGCCGTTGGACAGGCGCGAGTTGTTGATCATGTCGGCCATCTGCACGAAGCCGCGGCCGGGTTCGCCGACCAGCCAGGCATGCGCACCTTCCAGCCGGATTTCGCCGCTGGCCATCGAGCGCGTGCCCAGCTTGTCCTTCAGGCGGATGATGCGGTAGTGGTTGTCGCTGCCGTCGGCCAGCTTGCGCGGCAGCAGGAACAGCGACACGCCCTTGTGGCCCGGCACGGCGATGCCGGCCTCATCCTCCACGCGCGCCAGCACCATTGCCAGCGCGGCGTCGGGGTTGGAGCAGAACCACTTGTCGCCCAGCAGGCGCCAGCCGCCCTCGGCCGAAGCGTCGCGCACCGCGCGGGTGGCGGTGGCGGCGACGTCGGAGCCGGCGCCCTGCTCGGTCATGAACATCGCGCCCTGGTACAGATCATCGAACACCTGGGTGGTCAGGTTGGGCAGGTAGCGCCCGACCAGCGCCGGGTCGCCGAACTTGCGCAGCGTGCGCGTCAGCGAATCGGTCATCGAAAGCGGGCAGCACAGGCCGAACTCGGCCTGCACAAACAGATATGTGAGTGCGTACTTAGCCGCAGGCGGCATGGGCTTGTCCCAGCCCAGCACGCCACCGCGGTGCGACGCCGCCGCCAGGCCGAATTCGGCAAAGGCCACGCGCTCCATCTCCACATAGGCCGGATGCTTGTCGATGCGCTGCGCGTCCACGCCCGCGCGGGTGCGGTAGCTGAGTTCGGGGGGATGGCGGTCGGCCACGCCGGCCAGTTCGTCGAGCACGCCGCCGGCCAGCGCACCCATGCGTTCCAGGTGCGGCAGCAGGTGCTTGAACAGGTCGGGCGGCAGGTAGAGCGGCAGCAGCGCGCGCAGGTCCGGGTCGGCGGCAAACAGGCTGCCGCCCTGGCGGTCCGGTACCGGGTGGGCAGCGGCCGGTGCGGCGCAAGGGGCTTGAAGTGTGGTGTCGCGCACGGCGCTGGATGGCATGGCGGGTCTCCTGGGATTGGACGGTGCCGGCTTGCGGCCCCTTTGGCCTCCATTATTGAAACCCCAAGGATTCGCGTCTAATTCTAAAATTGGCTTGATCTATATAAATTCTGTATCGCCATGGAATTCCGCCACTTGCGTTACTTCCTCGTGCTGGCCGAGGAACTGCACTTCGGCCGGGCCGCGCGCCGGCTTGCCATTTCCCAGCCGCCGCTGTCGCTCAATATCCAGCAGCTGGAGGCCTCGGTCGGGGCGCGGCTGTTCGACCGCGACAGCCGCGGCGTGCGGCTGACCGCGGCCGGGCGAGCCTTCCGCGAATCGGCCACGGCGCTGCTGGCGCAGGCCGAGGCGGCGCGGGTGCTGGCACGCGAGATCGAGGCGGGCGCGATCGGGCGGCTGCGGGTGGGCTTTGTCGGCTCGATGCTGTATCGCGGCTTGCCACAGACGCTGCGCGCGTTTCAGGCGGCCTATCCCGGCATCCAGGTGGCGCTGACCGAGCTCAACTCACAGGAGCAGATCGACGCGCTGCTGCATGACGAGCTCGACGCCGCCTTTATCCACACCGGCCGCGTGCCGGACACGCTGCAGGCAACGCTGGTGCACAGCGAGCCCTTTGTCTGCTGCCTGCCGGCCGACCATGCGCTGGCCGCGCTGCCGGAGTTGCCGCTGGCGGCATTGCGCGGCGAGCCGTTCGTGCTGTTCTCGCGCAAGGCGTCGCCGGACTACTACAGCCGCATCTTCGACATGTGCGCCGCGCAGGGCTTCTACCCGCAGATCCGGCATGAAGTCCGGCACTGGCTGTCGGTGGTGTCGCTGGTGTCGCAGGGGATGGGCGTGGCGGTGGTGCCGGCGGCGCTGGCGCGCTCCGGCATGGCCGGGGCCGCGTTCCGGCCACTGGCCGACGCGTCGGTGCGCTCGGAGGTCTACTGCGCGTGGAAGACGGCGCCGGACCATCCGGCGCGCGACCATTTCGTCGGCATGGTGCGGGAGATGACAGCCGCCGCCCAGGGCAGCCCCAAAGAAAAAGCCACCGGTCCATAGACCGATGGCTTGTGAAGTACGCGTGGAACGGGGTGTTCAGCGTGCCTGAAGCTTAACCCTGCCCGCTTACGGCATCCAATAACGCAAATGCAGTAATTGACCGGCACTGCATGAAGCTGGTTGCATTCGGCTTCGCAAAGCCGAACTGCGCTGCATCGAGCTGAATTCATGCGCAGCCTTCTACACTTCTACCAGCCCCCTGCGGCACCGCTCGCGCGTGACGCTAGGCCCGGGAAACGTTGCCGAGGCAGCATGACCCGCCCCGCGCACCCTCAGCC
>NZ_JBYSZI010000089.1:0-18196 GCF_058787075.1 Cupriavidus sp. FW305-46 | reverse complement strand
GCCCTACGTCCGCTTCGACCGCAGCCCCCTGCCCGTCACCGCCATGGCCGCCGACTACCTGCCCGGCCACGTGACCAACCCGCACCAGCATCCGCACGCGCAGCTGATCCACGCCGTGCACGGCGTGATGGTGGTGGCCACCGCCGAAGGCCAGTGGATCGTGCCGCCCACGCGCGGCATGTGGATGCCGGGCGGCACCACGCACTGGATCCGCATGGTCGGCCGGGTGCAGATGCGCACCGCCTATATCCGCCCCGATGCCGCGCCCGACCTGCCGCAGCGCTGCACCGTGCTGGGCATCTCCGCGCTGCTGCGCGAGCTGATCCTGGCGGCGATCGACATCCCCCTGCCCTACGCTCCCGACACGCGCGACGCGCGGCTGATGCGGCTGCTGCTCGATGAAGTGATGCTGGTGCCGTCGCTGCCGCTGCACCTGCCGCGCCCGGCCGATGACAGCCTGCGGCAGATCTGCGATGTCATCACCGGTGCGCCCGACACGGCGCTGACGCTGGCGGACTGGGGCTCACGGCTGGGGCTGGACCCCAAGACCATCCAGCGCCGCTTTGCGCGCGAAACCGGGATGACCTTCGGGCAATGGCGCCAGCAGGCGCGCCTGCTGGCGGCGCTGGAGAAGCTGGCCGCCGGCAGCAAGGTGGTGGATGTGGCGCTGGACCTGGGCTATGACAGCCCGAGCGCGTTTGCGACCATGTTCAGGCGGCAGTTCGGCGTGCCGCCAAGCGCGTTCTTCCGCTGAGCGGGGGCGCCAGGCTGGTCAGCACCCCAGGTAGCGCTCCACCAGCCGCGTCCAGTAGGCCGCGCCGACGGTCAGGTTGTCGTCGTTGAAGTCGTAGCCGGCGTTGTGCAGCAGCGGCTGGTTGGCGCCGTTGCCCAGCCGCACGAAGCAGCCCGGGCGCTGCTGCAGGAAGTAGGCAAAGTCCTCGCTGCCGGCGATGCGCGCGGCCTGGTCCACCACCTTGCCGGCGCCGACCAGCTCCTCGGCCACCTGGCGCGCGAACTCGGTCTCGCGCTCGCTGTTGACCAGCACCGGGTAGCCGCGCACATAGTCGACCTCGGCCACCGCGCCGTAGCCCTCGGCGTGCGACGTGGCCAGCTGGCGGATGCGGTTCTCCACCGATGCGCGCACCTCGGGGTTGAACGAGCGCACGCTGATCTCCATGCGCGCGTTGTCCGGGATCACATTGGGCGCGTGGCCGGCGTGCAGCGTGCCGATCGTCACCACCGCGGTCTCGTTCGGGTCGACATAGCGCGCCACCACCGACTGCAGCGCCATCACCAGGCTGCCGGCGACCAGGATCGGGTCGACCGACTGGTGCGGACGCGCGGCGTGGCCGCCCTTGCCGCGGATGGTGATGGTGACCGTGTCGCATGCCGCCATGAAGGGGCCCGAGCGGAACAGGAAGGTGCCCTGCTCCACGCCCGGATGGTTGTGCAGCCCGAAGATCGCATCGCAGGGAAAGCGCTCGAACAGCCCGTCGGCCAGCATGCGCTCGGCGCCGCCGCCCGCGCCGATTTCCTCGGCCGGCTGGAAGATCAGGTGCACGGTGCCGTCAAAGTTGCGCGTGCGCGCCAGCTGCTTTGCCGCGCCGAGCAGGATCGCGGTATGGCCGTCGTGGCCGCAGGCGTGCATGCGGCCGGCATTGACGCTGGCGTACGGCAGTGCGGTGCGTTCGTGGATCGGCAAGGCGTCCATGTCGGCGCGGATGCCCACGCTGTGCCCGCTGTCGCCGCAGCGCAGGGTGCCGACCACCCCGGTGCCGCCCACGCCGCGCGTGACCGTATAGCCCCACGTCTCCAGCAGGCTGGCGACCAGGCCCGAAGTGCGGACCTCGTCGAAGGCGAGTTCGGGATGCTGGTGGATATTGCGCCGGATGACTTCGAGTTCGGCGCGGCTGTCCAGGGTGTCGGCCAGCGCGCAGTACCGGTGCTTGAGTGGTGACGTGGGGGACGCCGTGAGGGTGGTGCCGAGATAGGACTCGATTTCGGGGGCGTGCTCAGACATGGTGTTTTGCTCTCTGGCGAAACCTGTATAACCAGTATTTCACGCAGAAAACGCGAGCGAAACGCCAAGCGTGCGATTTCCTGTAAAACCATGTAATCCGGCCCGTTTCAGCACCGGAACTGTTGCCCTAATCGTACGCTTTGTATGGAAACCAAACGCTTTGTGTGAAAGCGTATCGATGGGGAACCATTGTGGACCGCGGATTTGCCCGCGGCAGCGCTGCCGGCATGCGTCACCCCGAAGGGTGACGCGATGCCACTGCCCTGCCCTCAGTGTTGGCCGTAGGGCACTACCCGCTGCGTCTGCTCGCCCAGCCCGTCCACGCCCAGGCGCATGGTGTCGCCGGCCTTCAGGAAGCGCGGCGGCTTGAAGCCCATGCCCACGCCCGGCGGCGTGCCGGTCGCGATCAGGTCGCCCGGCAGCAGCGTCATGAAGCGGCTGACGTAGCTGACCACGGTGGCCACGTCGAAGACCATGGTGGCGGTGCTGCCCTTCTGCACGCGCTCGCCGTTGACCTCCAGCCACAGGCCCAGCGCCTGCGGGTCCTGCACTTCGTCGCGCGTCACCAGCCAGGGGCCGGCCGGGCAGAAGGTGTCGCAGCCCTTGCCCTTGTCCCAGGTGCCGCCGCGCTCGATCTGGAACTCGCGCTCGGACACGTCATTGACCACGCAGTAGCCGGCCACATGGTTCAGCGCCGCTTCGCGCGAGACATTGCGCGCGGTGCTGCCGATGACCACGCCCAGCTCCACTTCCCAGTCGGTCTTTTCCGAGCCGAGCGGCAGCATCACCGCGTCGTTGGGACCATTCAGCGAGCTGTTGGCCTTCAGGAACACGATTGGCTCGGCCGGCAGCGGCATGCCGGCCTCGGCGGCGTGGTCGGCATAGTTCAGGCCGATCGCCACGATCTTGCCGACGCCGCTCCAGGGCACGCCAAAGCGCGCGCCGTCGATCACCGGGAGCGACGCGGGGTCCACCTGCGCCAGCCGCGCCAGCGCCGCCGGCGCCAGCTGCGCCGCGCCGATATCGGCCACCACGCCGGACAGGTCGCGCACGCGGCCTTGCGCATCGATCATGCCCGGGCGCTCGGCGCCGGGGTTGCCTACTCGAACCAGTTTCATCGTCGTCGTTGTTTTCAGGGGTTGTTCAGGCGGACTTCTTGAGGGTGGCGCCGATTGCGCCGGTTGCGCCGGCCTCGGCCAGGGTCTGCGCCACCACGCTCAGGACTTCCCTGGCGGTGTTCTCGGAGTGGGCGCGCAGCACCTGCGCCAGGCGCGGCCGGCCGGGCTCGCGCAGCGCGGCCATGATGGCCTCGTGTTCCTCATGCGACTCCTGCCAGCGGATGGTATCGGCATTGGCTGCACCGCGCGCGCGATGCACCTTGCTCATCAGCGTGGCATAGACGCCGGCCAGCACCGGATTGGCGGCGCCGTCGATGATCAGCTGGTGGATTTCCTGGTTGATGCGGAAATAGTCGGTGCGCCGGCCCGCCGCATGCGCATCGATCATGGCCTGGTGGCGCCGCTCCAGCTTGGCCATGGCGGCCGCGCCCAGGCGCTGCGCGGCCAGTTCGCCCGCCAGCGCCTCGAGCCCGTGCAGGGTCTCGAAGGTGGCGCGCAGCTCCTCCAGGTCCAGCGGCGCCACGCGGTAGCCGATGTATTGCCGGTGCAGCACCAGCCCCTCGGACACCAGCACCTTCAGCGCCTCGCGCAGCGGCGTCTTGGAGACATCGAAGGTCTCGCAGAAGGCCCGTTCATCGATCCGCGCGCCGGGCGGCAGTTCGCCCTCTTCGATCATGGTGCGCAGCCGGGCGGCGATTTCGGCCGACATGCCGAGCGTGCGCAGGCGCGTGGTTTGGGAAAGCGTTTGTGTCACAGACGTCACCAGAATGGGGAAATGCACCACGACAAGGCTACCACATACCAAAATTGTGCATGCGCAACATCGCAAAATCAATGACTTACACGCGTTGTAATTACAGATTACGTATCCTATACTCCGGCCTGTTGCGCAAAACGCCAACAGAACTGCCTCACCCAAGGACTAAAACAGGAGACGCCGTCATGCAGACGACAAGCCGGGCGACAGTGGTCACGGAGGCCAAGACCTCCGTTCGCTGGAAGATTTTTTTGATGATGCTGTTCCTCATCGCGATCAACTACATCGATCGCGCCTCACTGTCAGTGGCGATGCCGCTGATCGCCAAGGAGTTCGACCTCAGCCCCACCATGCAGGGCCTGATCCTCAGCTCGTTCTTCTGGACCTATGCGCTGATGCAGGTGCCGGGCGGCATGCTGGCCGACAAGTACAAGCCGCGCATCGTGATCGCCTGCGCCACCGTGTTCTGGGGCATTGCCCAGGCCGTGGCAGCCTTCACCACCAACGCCACCGCGCTGCTGCTGACCCGGCTCGGCCTGGGCGCGGCCGAAGCGCCGATCTACCCGGCCGGCGGCAAGCTCAACGCGATCTGGATGACCCAGAACGAACGCGGCCGCGGCGCCACCCTGCTTGACGGCGGCGCGCCGCTGGGCGCGGCGCTCGGCGCCATCATCATCACGTGGCTGATCGCCACGCTGGGTTCGTGGCGCCTGGCCTTTATCGTTGCCGGGGTCGGCACCGTGCTGGCCGGCGTGCTGGCCTGGTACTACGTGCGCAACTCCCCGCGCGAGCACCGCGGCGTGAACGAACTGGAAGCCCGCTACATCGAGGAGGCCCAGGCCAATGAACACCGCGCCGAGCCGGCCAACCTGTCGGGCCGTTCGCTGGACTTCTTCAAGTACCGCTCGGTGTGGTGCATGGCGATCGGCTGGATGTGCTTCAACACCGTGTTCTACGGCCTGCTGACCTGGATGCCCAACTACCTGAACAAGGTGCACGGCTTCGACATCAAACAGATGGGCGGTGCCAGCTTCATCATCTTCTTCAGCGGCTTCGTCGGCGAACTGATCGGCGGCTGGATCGCCGACAAGTGGAAGGAAGCCGGCGGCCGGCCTAATGTGGTGATGCGCACGCTGTTCGGCATCGCCGCGGTGGTGGCCACGGTCTCGATCTTCTCGGTGGCCTACGTCACCGACCCGATCGTGGTGGTCGTGCTGCTGTCGTCGACGCTGTTCTTCCTGCGCTGGTGCGGCCTGTTCTGGTGCGTTCCGTCGATGCTCGGCACCCGCAACAAGATCGGTTTCCTGGGCGGCGTGATGAACCTGGGCGGCAATATCGGCGGCATCACGGTGCCCATCATCGTCGGCATGATCGTGCAGTTCACCGGCTCGTACTTCCTGGCGCTGATGTTCTTCGCCGCGGCTGGCGTCGGCCTGCTGCTGGCTTCCACCGCCATCGACTACGAGACTAAGATCCCGGTCTGAAGACCCGTCGGATCACCGAGCTCCGAAAAACCCGCGAAAGGGCCGGCAATGTCCCGGCCCTCGCAACCACTCCTGAGACAAAAAGCAAAATGACCAAGCAAATCCGCCTCGGCATGCTGACGCCGTCTTCCAATACTGCGCTCGAACCCATCACCAGCGCGATGGTTGCCGGCCTGCCCAACGTCAGCGCGCATTTCTCGCGCTTCACCGTGACCGAGATCTCGCTGCGCGACCAGGCCCTGGGCCAGTTCAACCTGGACAAGATCCTGGCCGCCGCCAGCCTGCTGGCCGATGCCCGCGTCGATGTCATCGCCTGGAACGGCACGTCTTCCGGCTGGCTCGGCTTCGACAAGGATGAAGCGCTGTGCCAGCAGATCACCGAAGCCACCGGCATCCCGGCCACCACCTCGGTGCTGGCGCTCAACGAGATCCTGGAAAAGACCGGCGCGCGCAACTTCGGCCTTGCCACGCCGTACCTGGACGACGTGCAGCAGCGCATCATCGCCAACTACGAGCGCAGCGGCTTTCACTGCGTGGCCGAAAGCCACCTGGACCTGCATGTGAACTACAGCTTCGCCGAGGTCGAGGAAGACACCATCCGCGAGATGGTGCGCGGCCTGGCCCAGCACCAGCCGCAGGCCATCACCACCTTCTGCACCAACCTGCGCGCCGCGCACCTGGCCGAAGAACTTGAAGCCGAAACCGGCATTCCGCTGTACGACACCATCTCCACCGTGGTGTGGAAGTCGCTGCGCCTGTGCGGCGTGGACACGCGTGAGCTGCGCGGCTGGGGCCGCCTGTTCCGCGAAGTGGAGTAAGCCGATGTCCGCTCACGACAGCCTTGACCTGGTGATCCGGCGCGCGGACGTGGTCACTGCCTCCGACCGCTTCCGCTGCGATATCGGCGTGCGCAACGGGCAGATCGTCGCGCTCGGCCACGCGCTGCCGCAAGGCGCGCGCGAGATCGATGCCGATGGCCTGCTGGCGCTGCCCGGCGGCGTCGATGGCCATTGCCACCTCGACCAGCCCATGCCCGACGGCCTGCGCATGGCCGACGACTTCTTCACCGGCACGCGCGCCGCGGTGTGCGGCGGCACCACCACCGTGATCCCGTTTGCCGCGCAGGAGAAGGGCGCTTCGCTCAAGGCTGCCGTGGCGGACTACCATCGCCGCGCGGAAGGCCGCGCGGTGATCGACTACGCCTTCCACCTGATCGTGGCCGACCCCACGCCGGCGGTGCTGGCCCATGAACTGCCGGCGCTGATCCGCAAGGGCTACAGCTCGTTCAAGGTCTACATGACCTATGACGACCTGAAGCTGTCCGACCGCGAAATGCTGTCGGTGCTGGATGTCGCCAAGCAGAACGGCGCGCTGGTGATGGTGCATGCCGAGAACGCCGACTGCATCTCGTGGCTGACCGACAAGCTGGTCGGGGAAGGGCGCATCGCACCGCGCTTCCACGGCCTGGCACGGCCCGCCGCGGTGGAGCGCGAGGCCACGCACCGCGCCATCACCTTTGCCGAACTGGTCGACGTGCCGATCCTGATCGTGCATGTCTCGGGCAAGGAAGCGATCGAGCAGATCCGCTGGGCACAGGGCAGGGGGCTGCAGATCCTGGCCGAGACCTGCCCGCAGTACCTGTACCTGACCGCCGACGACATGGCCTTGCCCGGCGACGACGGCTACGAAGGCGCCAAGTGCGTGTGCAGCCCGCCGCCGCGCGACCCCGAGAACCAGGCCGCGGTATGGCGCGCGCTGACCAATGGCGTGTTCAGCGTGTTCTCGTCAGACCATGCGCCGTTCCGCTATGACGACCCGCAAGGCAAGCAGCCGGGCGGCGAGCGGCCTTCGTTCGAGCACATCCCCAACGGCGTGCCGGGCATCGAGACGCGCCTGCCGCTGCTGTTCGACGGCGTGGCGCGCGGCAAGCTGTCGCTGCACCAGTTTGTCGAACTGACCTCGTGGCGGCCGGCACGGCTGTATGGCCTGTATCCGCGCAAGGGCACCATCGCCATCGGCGCGGATGCGGACATCGTGCTGTGGGACCCGAACAAGCGCGTGCAGATCCGCAACAGCGCGCTGCACCACGCGGTGGACTACACGCCGTACGAAGGCATCGAAGTGACCGGCTGGCCGGTGCATTGCTTCTCGCGCGGCGAGATGCTGGTGCGCGATGGCCAGTACCAGGAACCCCAGGCCGGACGCGGGCAGTTCCTGCCGGCGGGCGCGCCGATGCTGGGCTGATCGCCACGCCCGCAGCCAACCCATCCCGACCATGAAACTCCTGATCGTCAATCCCAATATCAGCGAATCCGTCACGGCGCTGATCGAGGCGGAAGCGCGGCGCACCGCCGCCGCCACCACCACGCTGCAGATGGCCACCGCGGCCTTCGGCGTGGCCTATATCGAAACCCGCTTCGAGGCGCTGGTCGGCGGCTATGCCACGGCCTGCGCCGCCGCGGAACACGCCGGCCAGTTCGACGGCCTGGTGGTCGCCGCTTTCGGCGACCCCGGCCTGGCCGGGCTGAAAGAGCTGTTCGACGTCCCCGTCGTCGGCATGACCGAAGCCGCGCTGGCCAGCGCGTGCCTGCTGGGGCAGCGCTTCTCCATCATCGCGATCTCGCACCGCATCCAGGCGTGGTACCGCGAATGCGTGGCGGCCAACGGCCTGTCGTCGCGGCTGGCCAGCGTGCGCTCGCTGCAGGAACCCCTGCGCGATATCGGCAGCGTGCAGGAAGACCATGCCGCGCGGCTGGAACAACTTGCCCTGCAAGCCATCGAGCAGGACGGCGCCGACGTGATCATCGTCGCCGGCGCGCCGCTGGCGGGACTGGCGCGCTCGCTGGAAGGGCGCATTCCGGTGCCGGTGGTGGATGGCGTGTCGAGCGCGGTGCGGCATTGCGAATCGCTGGTGGCCCTGCGCGCCGGCAGCGCCACGCAGGGCAGCTTCGCGCGGCCGCCGCGCAAGCCCAATGCCGGCCTGCCGCCGGCGCTGGCGAAGCTGCTCGACTGAGCGCAAACTTAGTCCTGTGCAAATCTGCAATGCGCGTCCGCAAGGACGCGCATTGCTGCATAAGGGGGGGCGATCCTAGACTGCCTGCACGGCCGCCGCATGGCGTGGCGGCCAGGCAACCACCACAGGATCGCAATGAAGCTCTACTACACTCCGGGCGTCTGCTCGATGGCCGTCCATATCGCCCTGCGCGAAGCCGGCCTGCCGGTCACGCTGGCCAAGGTCGACCTGCTCCGCCACAAGCTGGCCGTGCCTGAAAACGGCACCGACGACTACTACACCATCAACCCGCGCGGCTACGTGCCGCTGCTGCAGCTCGACGACGGCTCGCGCCATACCGAGGCGGCATCGCTGCTGCAATACATCGCAGACCTGGTGCCCGAACGCGCGCTGCTGCCCGCCGCCGGCACGCGCGAGCGGCTGGAAGCCACCGGCTGGATCACGCTGGTCTCTACGGAACTGCACAAGGTCTTCAGCCCGTGGCTGTGGCACAAGGAAACCGCGCAGAGCACGCATGACGAGTGCAAGGCCAGGCTGCACCGGCGCTTTGCCGAACTCGACCAGCACCTGCAAACCCGGCAGTACCTGATGGGCGACACGTTCACGGTGGCGGATGCGTACTGCTTCACCATCGTCGGCTGGGCGCGCATCCTGAAGCTGCCGCTCAACGACTACCCGGCGCTGCAGCAGTACCTGTCGCGCGTTGCGGCGCGGCCGGCGGTGCAAGAAGCGATGCGGGCCGAAGGGCTGGTGCGCGACTGAACCCGGCCGCGCGCGGAATCGCTCGCTCAGCGCTGCGCGCCGAGCAGCGATTCGATCTTCGCCACCAGTTCCTTGTCGTCCGGCCTGGTGCGGCTGCCGTAGCTGGCCACCACCTGGCCGTCGCGGCCGATCAGGTACTTGTAGAAATTCCACTTGGGCGTGGTGCCGGTTTGCTTTGCCAGCAGCGCGTACATCGGGTTGGCATCGCTGCCGCGCACATGCGACTTGCCGAGCATCGGGAACTTGACGCCGTAGGTGTTGTAGCAGAAGTCCGCGATCTCTTTCTGCGAGCCGGGCTCCTGTGAAAAGTCATTGGACGGAAAGCCCAGCACCACCAGCCCGCGCGCGCCGTACTTGGCGTACAGCGCCTCCAGCCCCTCGTACTGCGGCGTGAAGCCGCAATAGCTGGCGGTATTGACCACCAGCACCACCTTGCCGGCGTACTGGCACAGGTTCTGCGGCACATCGTCCTGCAGCCGCGGGAAGGTGAAGTTGAGCGAGGCGGGGCAGGCGCCCGCGGCAGGCGCCGCGGCGGGCTTGTCGGCGGCGCGCACGGGCGCCGGCAGCAGGGCGGTGCTGGCCGCCGCCAGGGTCAGGGCGGCAGCCAGGCTGGAAAGCAGGGGACGACGGATCATGGCGACGGGGCTCCGGTGGTCGGCTCGCTGTATCGGGTACGCGTAGTTTACGCCGATGGCGGCCTGACGGATGCCGCGCCGGTCAGTCCATCGCCAGCGTGGCCGCGTGTTCGGTGACGCTGCCGCGCAGCTCCAGATCCGGCATGCGGCGCACGATCAGCAGCGCCAGCACCGCCGCCGCCGCGCCCGCGGCAAAGATCAGGTGGAAGCCCGACTCCACGCCGCCTGCCAGCACCGCGCGCACGGACGGCGACAGCTGCGCAAAGGCCTCGCTGCCGTGGCGCAGCGCACCGAGGTCCAGCGCCTGCGTGACCCCCGAGGCCGCCAGCGCATGGCGGAATTCCAGCGTCAGCAGCGTGCCGGCGAGCGCCCCGCCCAGCGCGCTGCCGAGCGAGCGCAGCACCAGCAGCGCGCCCGTGCCGGCGCCGGTGTCGCGGCGCTCCAGCGCGTTCTGCACGCTCATCAGCGTGGCCACCATGGTCATGCCCAGGCCCACGCCGGCCAGCGTCATCGCCGCCAGCACCACCGCCAGCGGCACCGCCGGCGTCACCAGCGCCAGTGCGATCAGCCCCAGCGCGCCGGCGATATAGCCGGCGGTCAGGATGCCGCGCATGCGGCCCACGCGCGGCGCCAGCCACGCCACGATGAAGTTGCCGGCCACGGTGGCCAGCAGGAACGGCATCACCAGCAGGCCGGAGGTCGATGCATCCGCGCCGCGCACCAGCTGGAAGTGCAGGGGCAGGGCGAAGATGCACAGGAAGATGTCGAGCGCGGCCAGCGCCGAGGCGGCCACGCCCATCACATAGGCACGGTTGGCAAACAGGCGCGGCGGCAGCATCGGATCCGCGGCGCGGCGCTCCTGCCAGGTCAGCAGGACCACGGCGGCCACCGCGGCCAGGAGCAGGGCGCCCAGCTCTGGCGAGAGCCAGTCGTAGACGTCGCCGCCCCAGCTCATCGCCAGCAGGAAGGCGACGATGGCCACCGCCAGCAGCAGCGCCCCCAGCCAGTCCACCCGCGCACGCCCGCCACGCGGCGGCAGCATGGCCAGCCCGCGGTAGCACATGAACATCGCCAGCAGGCCCAGCGGCACGTTGACCCAGAACAGCCAGCGCCACGACATATGGTCAGAGACCCAGCCGCCCACCAGCGGCCCGGCGATCGACGCCACCGCCCACACCGTGGCCAGGTAGCCCTGGTAGCGCCCGCGCTGGCGCGGCGCCACCACATCGGCAATGGCTGCCTGCGCCAGCGACATCAGCCCGCCGCCGCCCACGCCCTGCAGCGCGCGGAACAGGATCAGCTGGCCCAGCGTCTGCGCCAGCGCGCATGCCACCGAGGCGCCGATAAACAGCGTGATCGCCACCATCAGCAGGCGCCGCCGGCCAAAGCTGTCCGACAGCTTGCCGTACAGCGGCGTGGTCACCGTCGACACGATCAGGTACGCCGTCACGATCCATGACAGGTGGCTGAAGCCGTTCAGGTCATTGGCGATCGCCGGCACCGCCGGGATCACCACGGTCTGGTCGAGCGCGGCCAGCAGGATGCACAGCACGATGCCGCCGATCACCCGCATCACGGCGCGATGGTCGTGGGCGGGCAGGGCCGGCGTGGTGTCCCGGGCGGATGCGGCAGAAGAGGGTGAAGACATGGGCAGGCACGAGACCGCAGCGATGTGCGGTGAAAGCTACGTCAAATGCAGGGAATATCGGCCGGGAACCGCGCAATAGGGGGCGTGACGCCGTCGCGGGTGACCTAATTCAGCGAACGCATAATTATATGCGGCCAGCAAATATCGCGCTCGTGACCCAGATATCTGGCACGTCACTTGCGTGGCAAGGATCAGGCACGATGGTCGATGCAAGATCACATCGCCACTACGAAGGTAAGATTACGTCATGACCGAGACCCCACGACACGAAGCAGGTCAGGCCGCCGATGCGGCCGGGCCCGAACTGGGCCAGTGGCACCCCGTGCTGGCCATCGAACAGGCCGATGGCGACGGCCCTTTTGCCGCCCGGCTCTTTGGCCGCGCGCTGGTGCTGTGGCGCAATGTCGACGGCTGGCACGCCTGGAACGATCGCTGCCCGCACCGCGGCGCCGCTTTCACGCTGGGCGCCGTGCGCGATGGCCTGCTGCATTGCGGCTATCACGGCTGGCGCTTTGCCTCGGGCGGCCGCTGCACGCGCTATCCCGCCCACCCGGAACTGGTGCCCGCGCCGCGCGCCTGCGCCACCACGCACGCGGTGCGCGAGGGCTACGGGCTGTTATGGGTACGCCTTGGCGGCGACGGCACCGAGGCCGTGCCCGAACTGCCGTCCTTCCCCGAGTACCACGACGCCGAATGCCGCCACGTGGTCTGCGGCCCCTACGACGTTGCCACCTCGGCGCCACGGTTGGTGGAGAACTTCCTCGACATGGCGCACTTCGGCTATGTCCATGACGGCTACCTGGGTGACCCGGCGCACACCGAAGTGCCGCCCTATGAAGTGAAAGCCATCGGCGATGCGCGCAAGCCCGACGCGCTGCGCACCATCGGCTGCCGCGCCTGGCAGCCGCGCGCGCACGCCAGCGCCGCCGGCGGAGCCATGGTCGAGTATGAATACCGCGTGGTTGCGCCCTACGCCGCGATCCTGACCAAGGTGCCCGACCTCGGCGACAACCATCGCGGCGCCATCGCGCTGTTTATCGGCCCGCGGGACGAGGAATCGAGCCGCGTGTGGTTCGTGATGTCACTGGTGACGGACGATGACGACGCCAGCCTGCGCGAATTCCAGGACACCATCTTCCTGCAGGACAAGCCGATCGTGGAATCGCAGCAGCCGCGCCGCCTGCCGTTGCGCACCGGGGTGGAGGTGCCCCAGCCGGCGGACAAGCTGGCAGGCGCGTACCGCCGCTACCTGGCGGCGCATGGGGTGAGGTTCGGCACGCTGGGCTAGCCGGCGGGCGCGCGCGGGAGAGTGGACGGGGCGGGCGCATGCAATGCGACCAGCCCCCGAACACGACAGGCCTAGCGCCCGCCCCCGGTGATGTAATGCTCCAGCTGCTCGATGATGAACTGCTGCTCGGAGATGATGTCCTTGACCAGGTCGCCGATCGACAGCATGCCGATCAGCTCGTCGCCTTCCATCACTGGCAGGTGGCGCAGCCGGTGCCGGGTCATCAATGCCATGCATTCGTCGGTGGTCTGGCTGGCGCCGACGTAGATCACTGCATTGGTCATGATGTCGCGAACCAGCGTCTCGCGCGAGGTGCGCGACATCAGGATCACCTTGCGCGCATAGTCGCGCTCGCTCAGGATCCCCAGGATCTCGCCATGCTCGATCACCAGCAGCGCGCCGATGCCTTTCTCCGCCATCAGTTGCAGCGCGGCGTAGACGGTCGCCGTGGGCGGGATGCTGTAAATGGCCTGACTCGGCTTGGACTCCAGAACCTGGCGTGCGGTTTTCATCACCAACTCCTTTTCCGTCGACAATGCAATGCGGCTGGCGGTGCCTGCTTAGGTGCCAATGGCATCAGAGTAGCAAAGTAACGCGCGCCGTTACAGGGTGACTTACGCGAATCTTTGTAAGCAATGTTGTGACGCGCTCATGGCAGGCGTGGGTCAAGGCAGTCCTGACCTCACTCCGTCAGCATCCGCACCTTCACCTTCTTGCCCTTGACCTTGCCGGCATTGAGCCGCTTCACCGCCTCGCGCCCGATGCTGCGCTCCACCGCGATATAGGTAGACATCTCCAGCACATTGATCTTGCCGATCTGCTCCTTGGTGAAGCCCGCCTCGCCGGTGAGCGCCCCCAGGATGTCGCCGGGGCGGATCTTCTCCTTGCGGCCGCCCAGCATCTGCAGGGTCACCATCGGCGGCAGCAGGCGTTCATTGCTGGCGGGCCTCAGGTCGGCCAGCGGCTGCCATTCGAATTCGCCGCCGTGGTGCTGTTCCAGGTTGCCCACGCGGCCCATCTCGTCCATGCTGACCAGGCTGAAGGCCCAGCCTTCCTGGTCGGCGCGCCCGGTGCGGCCGATGCGGTGCACGTGCACCTCAGGATCGGGCGTGATCTCGACATTGATCACCGCCTCGAGCTGCGCGATGTCCAGCCCGCGCGCGGCGACGTCGGTGGCCACCAGCACCGAGCAGCTGCGGTTGGCAAACTGCACCAGCACCTGGTCGCGCTCGCGCTGCTCCAGCTCGCCGTGCAGCGCCAGCGCCTGATAGCCCTGCGCGCGCAGCAGTTCCACCAGCTCGCGGCAGCGCGCCTTGGTATTGCAGAAGGCCAGCGTACTGACCGGGCGGAAGTGGTCCAGCAGGCGCCCCACCGTGTTCAGGCGCTCGCCTTCCTCGACCTCATAGAAGCGCTGGCGGATGGTGGTGTTGTCGTGCGTAGCCTCCAGCTTGACCGACTGCGGGTTGCGCAGGAAACGGTGGCTGAGCTTGTCGATGCCGGGCGGATACGTGGCCGAGAACAGCAGCGTCTGCCGGTCCTTCGGGCAGCGGCTGGCCACATAGGCGATGTCGTCGAAGAAGCCCATGTCCAGCATGCGGTCGGCCTCGTCCAGCACCAGCGTGTTGATGCCGGACAGGTCCAGGCTGCCGCGGTCGATGTGATCCAGGATGCGGCCGGGCGTGCCCACCACGATATGTGCGCCATGGATCAGGCTGTCGACCTGCGGCCGCATCGGCGAGCCGCCGCACAGCGTCAGCACCTTGATGTTCTCTTCCGCGCGCGCCAGGCGGCGGATTTCCTGCGTGACCTGGTCGGCCAGCTCGCGCGTGGGGCACAGCACCATCGCCTGCACGTCGAA
This sequence comes from Cupriavidus sp. FW305-46, assembly GCF_058787075.1. Taxonomy (NCBI): domain Bacteria; kingdom Pseudomonadati; phylum Pseudomonadota; class Betaproteobacteria; order Burkholderiales; family Burkholderiaceae; genus Cupriavidus; species Cupriavidus sp. FW305-46. The sequence continues at coordinate 3,613 of NZ_JBYSZI010000089.1, read as the reverse complement.
GCGGCGCGGATCGAGCCGGTGCAGCAGCGCCAGCCCGAAGGCGGCGGTCTTGCCGCTGCCGGTCTTGGCCTGCGCCACCAGGTCCTGGCCCGCCAATGTGATCGGCAGGCTGGCCGCCTGGATCGGCGTCATTTCGTCATAGCCAAGCTGCGCCAGCGTGGCGAGCATGGTGGGCGACAGCGGCAGGTTGGAAAAAGCGGTGCCGGCTTGCGGCTGGGCGGGGGTCGAGTTCATGCGCGATTATAGCGATCCAGGGACGTCGATCCGTCAGTCATCGGCCGGCGGCGCCCAGTCCAGCCGCTCCAGCAGCGCCTGCGCCGCGGCCGGCGCGCGTTCCTTGGCGCCGTTGATAAAGAAGACAAAGACTTCGCGCTTGCGCGCGGCGGGCTTGCGGTCTTCCACCGTCGGCAGGTCGTCCGGCTGGTGGCCCTGCGCCCACGTGCGCACCCGTGCAGCCCACGCATCCAGGTCCCTGGGCGCGTAGCCGGCCTTCAGCTTCGCACTGCTGGCCATCAGCCGTGCATAGACAAAATCTGCAGTGAGATCCGCCATCGACGGAAACTTGGGCGAATCGGTAAAGACCGTGGCGGCCTTGTACTTGCGCGCGAGCTTGAGGTAGTCCGGCGACTGGAAGCTGTCGTGCCGCACCTCCAGCACGTGGCGCAGCTTCACGCCTTCCACCGAATCCGGCAGCAGCTGCAGGAAGGCCTCGAAGTCCTCGGCATCGAACTGCTTGGTGGGCGCGAACTGCCACACCACCGGACCCAGCTTGCGGCCAAGCTCGGCAATGCCGCTGTCGATGAAGCGTTCGATCGATTCGCCGGACTCGGCCAGCACGCGCCGGTTGGTGGCAAAGCGCGAGGCCTTCACCGCGAACACAAAATCATCCGGCGTCTCGTCGCGCCATTTGGCGAACGAGGTGCGCTTCTGCGTGCCGTGGTAAGTGCTGTTGATTTCGATCGCGCTGAGGTGGCGGCTGGCGTAGGCCAGCTCACGTGCCTGCGCCAGGCCGGCGGGATAGAAGTTGTCGCGCCACGGGGCGAAATTCCAGCCGCCGATGCCAACCCGCACCGGCTCGGCGGACGTGGCGGCTTTGCGTGGCCTGGCCTTGGGTGTGGCCTCTGAGGTTGCTGCAGTCCTGGATGCGGCCTTCGCCGCGGTGCGTGCTGCCATGGCGCGATCTCCCGAAACGCGAGACTGGCAGTCTAGCGGGAAACTGCGCCAGGCGGTGGCGGCGCAACCACGCCCCTGGCCAACAAAAAAAGCCGGAAGAGGGCCAGGCCCCCTTCCGGCTCCGGTCCCGGTCCCCCGGAATCAGAACGAGAAATTCACCAGGGCGTCGGCAGCGCTCACGTCCGCCGGCTGGGTCTGCACCGCACCCGTGGCGCTGGTGGCCTGCACGCTGTACTTGCCCGCGGCAGCGCCATCCGGCTGCAGCGGAATCGGCAGCGCGGCCTGGTAGGTGCCGATCACCGGAGCGGCCACCGGCAGCGCCGGTTCGGTGGCAAACATGCTGTAGGCGCCGGTATCGCTGGCGGCAGCCGTGGCCGCAATCTCGAAATTGCCGCCATTGACCAGTTGCAGCGCGCGCAGGGTCGCTTCCGCCGAAACCGGCGTGACCGAACCCGAAACCCGGCGATAGGTCGACGCCGGCAGCGACATCGGTGCGGCCGCGGTCGAGATCGCCGTGGGCGTGCCCACCACCACCGGCACGCCGCGCACGATGCCCGCCGCCTTGGCATTGGCAGAACCCGGCACCACCACCACGTCAACCGGGCCGGCCGTGCTGCTCTGCTCGATCGGCACCAGCTTGAAGTTGCCGTTGGCGTCCGCCACCGTCGACTTCACCACCACGCCGTTGCGCTCGGCATAGACGCGCGCGCCCGGTGCCCCGCTGACCACGCCGTTCACTTCACCGCTGACGGTCGTCGGGATCGCCGTCACCACCGGCTTCAGGCCGAAAGTGCCATTGCCGCGCGTGACCACCGACTTGCACGCGTCAAAGTCCAGCACCAGGTCGGTCAGCGTATCCTTTGCCACGGTGAACGGCCGGTTGATCTTGATGCCCGACTGCACCGCGCTGGGCGTATCCAGCGCCTGCTCAGTGCCGCCGATGGGCACTACCGAATTGGCCAGCGCACCGGCACCGCTGCCACGGTTGGCATCGAGCACCAGGCGCACCTGCTGGTAGTTGCCGGCAGGCAGCGCGGTCTGGCCCAGCACCGTCATCACGCCGTTGGTCAGCGACAGCAGATCGATCTTGCGCGCGGGCACGACGTCGATATCGACCCAGCCCCCGGCGCTCGTCTCGGCGCTGGCGCTGCTATGCACGCGCACCTTGTTGACGGTCACGAAGACATTGTTGAAGCCACAGGCCGGCGCGTCGGTCATCGAGACCTTGAGCGTGCCCTGCCCGCCGCCATCATCACCGCCACCACCACCGCAGGCGGCCAGCGCCAGGGCACCGCTCAGGGCAAGCACGCGCAGCGGCGCGGAAGTCAAAGAAAGGAATGACACGGTAGGCTCTCCGTTTGGGTTATTTGTGAGTTGATCGGAGGATATGTTGCCGATCGCATAACGGCTGTAAATCTTTGTAATACGTTGTGAAAAAGTCGTTAGCTTGTCTGCATGACGGATCAGCAACGCTTGACGACAGGCGTAACTTGCCCAAGCCGCCGTCGGATGCGCTGCGGCAAGCGTTCTGCTGCGGCAGCTGTCATAGTCATGAACGCCCCCATCGACATCACTGCTGCAGTGCAACGCCGCTTGTATTGCAATGCATTCGATCTGGCGTTTGATCCCGCCGAATTCCGCTCCACTCGCTCCTGCGTGTGTTCGCGTTACGAATGCAGATCCGCCAGCGCGCATTCCCGGGACGCGCAAGCGCACTATCCTGCACCAACTTGGCGCGTTGTGTCGTCAACCTGATCGCATTCGACCGGCTTTCGCCTGCCTGTCGCGCTGGACAAGGCCGAGGCCACCGCCGGCATGCGCTCAGTGCTGATCGCATCGGTAATCGCACTGGTACTGTGAATCCGTCACCGCTGCCTCGCGCGTAGCCGCCGACGGCGGCGTCGTGATCGGCGAAGTCATCACCACCATGGGCCAGATCGAGAACGCCTCGGTCAGGGTCTCCGACATCATCGGCGTGATCGAAGGCATCGCCTTCCAGACCAACATCCTGGCGCTCAATGCCGCGGTGGAAGCCGCCCGCGCCGGCGACCAGGGCCGCGGCTTCGCGGTCATGGCGGGCGAAGTGCGCGCCCTGGCGCAACGCAGCGCGCAGGCAGCCAAGGAAATCAAGACCCTGATCGAATCCACCGTGGGCAGCGTCAGTTCCGGCCAGGTCCGCCGCGCCGGCGACACCATGAGCGAGATCGTCAGCAACGTCTCCAAGGTGACCTGCATTATTTCCGAGATCACTCACGCAGCCATGGAACAGACCCGCGGCAATCAAGAGGTGAATATGGCGGTGAGCCAGCTGGATCAGATGGTGCAGCAGAATGCGGCGCTGGTTGAGCAATCCACGGCTGCTGCCGCGGCGCTGCAGACGCAGGCCGGAAGCCTGGCGGGGGCGGTGGGGCAGTTCAGGTTGGGGGGAGGCCGGCCCCAT
>NZ_JBYSZI010000088.1:0-18340 GCF_058787075.1 Cupriavidus sp. FW305-46 | reverse complement strand
GCCCCCGCCCAGCAAAGCCGTCACCCTCGAGGACCACATCCTCGAAGCCACTGACGACATCCTGCGCGTCAGCGCCGGCCTTCAGTCCTTCCTGACCTTGCTGGAGTTGCAGAGTGACACCATCCCCCAGGGCATCGGCCTCCACGCCCTGCTTTTGCCGCTCAAGCAACAGCTGGTCGACACCGCCGACCGCCTGCAGGCGCTGGTCTGACGAGGGAGAGCCTGCTTATCCGCCCAACGGATGAGCAGCGCTGAGAAGTAAACGGCGCGAGCCAACTGGTCTCGCGCCGTTCGCATTCTGGTGCGGTGGCATTCAAGTCACGGCGCTCACATAGGCCTCGAACGCGCTGGCCTCCACCGGCGGACAGAAGAGGTGGCCTTGCCCGTAGTCGCAGCCGGCAGCCAGCAGGATGTCGCGCTGCGACTCGGTCTCGACGCCCTCGGCAATCACGCGGATGCGCAGCGCATGCGCCATGCTGATGATGGCGCGGCACAAGGCCACGTCGTCCGGGCCCCGCGTCAGCGAGCGGACGAAGGACTGGTCGATCTTGATGTAGTCAATGTCCAGGCGCCGCAGGTACGACAAGGACGAGTAGCCGGTGCCGAAGTCGTCTAGCGCGATCTCGATGCCGGCCGCCTGGAAGCGGGAGAGCTGGTCCATGACATCGGCGTTCTGCTCCATCAGCGAGCCTTCGGTGATCTCGATGACGAGGCTGCCCACTGGCACGTTCCTGCGCTCGATCATGCTGGACCAGGACTCGGGCCCGCTCGCAGGCGCGCAGAACTCCACTGGTGATTTGTTGACCGAGATCTGGAAGCCCTTGCCCAGCAGCACCTGCCAGCGCGCAAGCTGGTCCAGCGCTTCCGTCAGCACCCAGCGGCCGATGTCGATGATGAGGCCGGTTTCCTCCGCAACGGCAATGAAATCGGCCGGGCGGATCGGCCCGCGCACCGGATGGTCCCAGCGGATCAGGGCCTCGGCCTTGCAGACCTTGCCCGTGCTCAGATCGACAATGGGCTGGTAGTGCAGCGCGAACTGCCCGGACGCCAGCGCCGTGCGCAGGTCCTGCGTGATGCGCAGGCGCTCCCTCTCCGCCTGCAGCAGCGCCTGGGTGAAGACCTTCCAGCGATTGCGGCCCTCCTCCTTGGCGGCAAACATCGCCTGGTCGGCGCACACCAGCAGGGCCTCGGCGTTGTCGGCATCCTTGGGCCAGGTCGCCACGCCGATGCTGGCCGACACCACCACCAGCTCGCCGGCCAGGCGGTAGGGCGCGGCAATCCGCTCCAGGATGGCCTCGGCAATGTCCCCGGCAACGCCGGCATCGCCCACCGCGGGCAGGATCACGGTGAACTCGTCGCCGGCCAGCCGCGCCACGGTATCCGACGCGCGCACCGATGCCGCAATGCGCCGCGCCGCCTCCAGCAGCAACAGGTCGCCCTGATCGTGCCCGAGGGTATCGTTCACCTCTTTAAAGCGATCCAGGTCGATGAACAGCAGCGCCAGCACATCCTGCGTGCCGCGCGAACGCTCGATCTCCTGCCTCAGCCGGTCGAAGAACAGGCGGCGGTTGGGCAGATCCGTGAGCGCATCGAAATTCGCCTGGTGCCGGATGACTTCCTCCGCCTGGCGTTTCTCGGTTATGTCATGGATCAGCGCAACGCGGCGGCGCTCGCCATACGCGTGGGCCAGGTAGGTATCCACGGTCAGGTAGGCGGGAAACTCGCTGCCGTCCTTGCGGCGGATCGAGAATTCGCCGCTCCATCTGCCCTTGGCTGCCACGGTGGTCCGCAGGCGCTCGACCAGCCCTGCCGCATTGCCTGCCCCGCTGACGATATAGCCCGGGCGGCCCTTGACCTCCTTGGCGGTATAGCCAGTAGCGGCGGCAAAGGCCGGATTCACGTCGATGATGGTGCCATCGAGCGACGTCACCACCATGGCCTCGCTGCTGGATGAATAGACCAGCGAAGCCAGCTTCATCTCCTCCATATGGCGCCGTCGCTCCCCCATGGAGCGGCGCAGGCTGTAGTACAACAGGCCAAGCAGCAGCGTGGAAGCCATGGCACCGGCCAGGGCAACGCGGCGATAGACCTCGTAGGGCGCCAGCACCAGGCCGACCGACTCGCCCACCACGAAATTGAGCCCGAACTCCGGCAAACGGTAATAGCCGAAGACCCGCTCCACGCCTTCGGAGCCCGACACCGCCCGATAACTACCAGACTGGGGCGACCCGCTGGCGAGGTACGGCCTGTTGCTGACCGCCCTGGCCAGCGTGCCCTCCATGGCCGGCACGCGCGCAATGACCTGGCCGGAAGTCTTGATGACCGACGCCACTTCGCCATCGCGGTTTGTGAACGACTGCGCAAAGCTGGCGAACTGCTCCGGACTGACCGAGACCACGATGACCCCGTCGAAGCTGCCCGCGCGCAGGATGGGGCGCGTGAACTGGATCGACCATTTGCGCGAGACCTTGCCCTTCACCGGGTCGCTGATGAACAGCATGTCGCGCCCGCCCGCGTTCTGATGGACCCGGAAATGCTCGCGCCCGCTCAGGTCGACCTTCTGGCCGGGCACGGGCGGGGCGATGGACGAGTAGATGAGCAGGCCATGCTTGTCGATCACCGACACCTGGAACGACAGGTCCACCACCAGGTTTTCCCGCTCACGCACCATGTCGATGAATCCCGGCTGGCCGACCAGCCAACTGGCCCGCAGGTCGAGGAGGAACTCGGACAGCCGCAGGATGCTGGATTTCGAGTACGCGCCGAACGCCTGGGCCTGCGCCTGCGTACGCTCCGCCGCGTCGTGCAGCAAGCGGTCCCGCTCGCTCACAAGCTGAAACGCCGCGAACGCCCATGTTGCAATCAGCCACGCCGCCGCCGCCAGGTTCAACGGGGAGAAGAGCTGGTGCAGGCGCTGCAGCGCCTTGCCATATCGGGTGGTCGAGCGTTCTGGCATCAAATGGGTATCGCAACGCAGCGAAGAGTCGACATCGATAGCAGGCTAGTCGAGGTCAGCGAACCCGACAAGCTGCACGCACACTAGTCCCGTGCTCACCGCGCGGAGCCGGGCCGGCGTGTGCCGAAAGCGGCACGTCGTGATCATGCCCCGCTCGACTCGTGGGCACGTGGGCGACGATGTGCCATTCCGGCCCTGATTGACGCCCCCAAAAGGGGGCCAAGGCATTTTTCGCCACAGACAATCCGGCGCCGCTGTCGGGGCCAGGGCGCATACGGCGATAGCCTGATGTCGCTGGCAGACGTGTTGCGCCAGAGGCCCGCTGGACCGCACGCGGCGCAAGTGGTCGAACTGTCGGAACTGGCGATTGCCGGCGCGGAAAAAAGTATCGAGCAGATTGACGATTCCGGCGGCGGGGTGATGCCTGCCATCTTCGCGCTGGCGTCTGTCCATCTCGACGCGAGTTGCTCGCCACATTGTCTTGGGGGCGGGCTGCGCAGGAGTCAATACTCCCTCAACACCCATCCACTGATCGCGGCGAAGTACTCACGGAGCCAGGCGTTATACCGAAGGTAGAGCGGCGTTCCAGCCCCGACTCCGGCGATCTTCCCGAATCCTGCCTTCCGGGCAATCCGCACCGCCCGCTGTACATGGAAATCGCTGGTCACCACCACAATGGGATCGGTGGCGGCGACGCCCTGCTCTTCAAGCAAGCGCCGGCTGAACGCCAGGTTCTCCTCCGTGCTGGTGCTGCGCCCTTCCCGGATGACCCTGTCTGCTGCGACACCGCGGGCGATCAGATACTCAGCCATGATGTCCGCTTCCCGGCAGCGCAGCCCGAAATCCTGTCCGCCACTGACCGCGACCTTCGCCTGTGGCCACTGCTGAGCGTGCTTCAAGCCCTGATCCAGCCGCGCAACCAGCGTTGGCGAGGCGACGCAGTTTGGTGTGCCGGAGCCGAGGATGATGATGGCCTTTACTGGGGAGCTTTCCGGAATGACGGCCTCGGTGCTGCGGTGGATGTCGTAGAAGAACACGGCCACTGTCGCCAGCCACACTGCGAACGCGATCCATCCTGCTTGCCATAGTTGCCGGCGGCTTCGGCTGGCTGCTCGCCAGTGGGCTACGCGTGGCCATTGCCATGACAGGAGCAGGAATGACGCGCCGATGCAGCCTGGCAGGACGATGCCGAAGTTGAACAGGCCAATGGTCATCAAGGCGATGGCGTCGGAGAGAAGCACGGCGCCGCATAGCGCTAGGGCGATGCGGCGCCAGCGCGCGCTTGTGTTCATTTCCAGCATTGCAGTCATTGAGTTGTTGGGAGAGCGCCGTGACGCGAAGCGATGCATGTTGCTGACCTCGCGCGGCGACCAGCAACATGCGGCGCAAATTGTACCGGCGTCCGCGTGCGGAAGAGGGGCAACTTTAAGGATTGCCTTAGAGACGCGCGAACAAGAGTTCGATACATCTTGGTATTTGCCGGAGCTGTGCGTGGCGTCGGGCTGGAGGCCGTGATGAAGCACTTCATCGCGATCGGAGTACTGTTGTTCACGACTACGTCGGCCAATGCATGCCGACCGCCCTATCTGGAGTACAGCGCTGTATTCGAGCCCGGCTCAGCCACGCTATCCGGTGCGGAGGTGAAGCGCCTTGCCGACTGGCGCATCAATTCCCGTCGCGCCTTTCCGGCCGGGTACACCGTCTACATGTACCTGCGTCAGAACGAAATCCTCGGTATTCCACGCCAGCTTGCCGAAGCGCGGGCGCGTTCAATGACAGGCCTACTTGAACACCTCGGAATCAACAAGAAGGACATCGAGAGGCCAGAAGTACGTTCCACCGCGAGTGGGCATGTCGCTTCTGAAGAGGAGGGAAGATTCTTCAATGAAGCAGGCATCTCAATCAACCCCCGTTGCCCGCACGTCTGCTGTGAGGGCTAAGACTGTGCAAAGGACTCTGACCTCGCGTTCGCGCATCAAGTGGGTGGCGTCCGGCGTGCTTCTGGCGGTAATGGCAATGGTCGCGATTGACGCCTGGCAGGCATGGCATTCACCCGAGCACTATCCGTTTGACGCAGAGGGGCCGGTGGCAAATCTCTGGGCGTACCAGTCGCAGCGACGCTACCTGATTGCAGCAGGGCTTGCGCTCGCCGCTTGTTGCCTCGCGATGATGGGGATCTGGTTGCGCCGCGTGCCGAGACGGCTTCGCTGGCTAAGTGTTGCACCACTTGTCGTCATGGTGGTGATTACGGTCTATGAGCGGCTCATTGAGTTCGAATGAAAACCCAGCTTATGGCATGCAGATGTCTGGCGGAACGATCCTTTGGCGCTATGGCCAAGACCGGCGTATTGTCACTCGCGCCAAGGAATACAAATGATACGAACTACTCTAATGCCTCTCATCCTCGCGCTTTCGGTTTCCGCTCACGCGGAACAGGTGCCTGAGGCCATCATCGACAGTTGCCTACTATTCGATAGATCGTCTGACACTTCGATCTCGATCAGCCCAATTGAAGGGGATGCGAATCTGATAGACGAGGTTACGGAGTCTGGCTACCAGCTGTTTACCCCTGGAGGTGATGACAGCAACAAGCTTCGGATTGGCTATGCAACCAGCAAGCGCGGAAGCAACGACTACATCTTCGTCGGGCCGCGTCGCGGATTCATCAAGCGAGCGGTTGCTGTGCGAAAGCTTCAGCCCACGAGAGTTGAGGAACCGAGCCTTGCCGCTTATGCAGTGCTACGTGAGCACGGGCGCCGGTATGTGTGCGTGATGGAAAGCAATGGCAACGGCAGCGCCGCTTTCGTGAGGTCAGCCTTCGTGGGCCGAATCCTACCGTCGAAGAACGCTACCTTGAGGCTGTTCTACAAGGTGGCAGACGTGAAGAAGTTCAAGGCATTCAGTGAGGGGCCGAAACAGATGCCATGATGAAACCGAGGCATCACTTTCGCGATGCTGCTGTTCATGGCGGCGCCGGCCGTTGCCTGCAGGCCGCCGTACATGGGGTACAGCGCTGCTTTATGGGTGGTTATGGATAGTTATGGATGCAATGAGAGGCTGCATTCGCACTATCCCAGGCCCGCCATTCACGGCGGCGCATCAGGGATTGCCCGCTCCGGCGGTCTTCCAAATGCCGGTATCTATCAAGGTTTTGGCCTCCGCAACCAATTCCGTGACAACGGCGCAGACCGCCGGGTCTGCCATGCGTGCGCGCCGCTGTCCCAGGCATACGGCGCGCGCAATAGGTGGGTCGATCATGCAGGCCGCCAGCGTCCCTTGCTGAATCTCCCGTGTCACAGCACTCCTGGCGAGAACGCTGAACATGCGACCGGTTTCCACCAGTCGTATCAGCCGTTGGCCGGCGTCTATTTCAACGCGAACGTCGAGCGACACGTTCGCCCGCGCGGCATGGGCTTCCAGGGTTGACCGAATGGCGTGCAGACGCGACGGCATCACGAGGGGATACCTGTCCAATGTGCTTGCCTGCACCGTGCTTGTGTCTGGTAGCGACCCTGGCCGGCCTACCAGTTGCATGTCCTCGCTGGCGATGGGCTCGCATTGCACTTCCGGCGTCGCGGTCCGGTCAAACACCACCGCCAGATCAAGCTGTCCTTCTGATAGCCAATTCCACAGGTAGCCGGAGAACGTTTCTACCAGGCGCAGGCGAATTTTCGGGTAGCGCATGGAGATGCGTTCGACCAGAGGCAGGGCGAGTACGGCGGCGGATGAGGAAGGCAGACCCAGGGAAACGTCGCCGCCAGGGTCGGCGGTGCACTGCTGCAGCTCCTGGAACGTGGACTCGACGAGATTCACGATCTCGTACGCGCGCCTCAGCAGGCGTTGTCCCGCTTCGGTCGGCGTGACCCCGCGAATGCCTCGCGTCAGCAACACCGTCCCCAGCACATCCTCCAGCCTGCTCACGGTGACGGTCAATGCCGGCTGGGCGATCCCGAGCCTGCGCGCGGCGGCCGTGATGCTGCCCTCTTCGCAAATTGCGATAAAGGCGATCAGGCGAGGGATGTCCAGTTTTCGGGCGTTCTGCATAGGTTGCCATAGTACGAACTTATGCCCTCCAACAAAACAGATATTGGACGGCACTGATGATGCGCCACAGACTACGGACCCAGAAGCCGCTACGTCATGCGGCCGAGTTCATGAACAGATGGAGGAGGACATCGTGCTACCAGATCATCTTTCCCAGTCAGCCGCAGAGATCTCACCGGTCTCTGCGGCCGAGCCGCGCGTGGCACCCACGTCTGCGCTGCGTGCGCAATGGTGGCGCCTGCTGGATCGCCGAATTGGCGTTGTACCGTTGCCGGTATATCTCGCGCTGCTGCCGATCGTGGTGTGGTTCGCCACCATTGGCAACGTGCCATCGGATCTCACGATGGCGATCGCCGTATTGTCGCTGGGTGGGTTCTTCTTCATGGAGCTCGGTCGCCGTGTGCCGATGCTCAGCCTGATGGGCGGCGCCGCGATTCTTGCGTTTGTGGTGCCATCGGCGATGACCCATTACGGCCTGATTCCGCCTTCGCTTGCGCTATCGATCAAGGCGTTCGTCAAGGCATCCAACTTCCTTTACCTCTATGTCGCGGCCATCGTTGTCGGCAGTATTGTGAGCATGGACCGGGAGGTGCTTCTCGGTGGCTTCCTGAAGATCTTTGTGCCGCTGACAGTCAGCTCGGTCGTCGCGGGTGCGGTCGGGACACTGACCGGCATGGCGATGGGGCTGGATGCCTACCGGGCATTCTTTTTTGTCGTCGTTCCCATCATGGCCGGCGGACTTGGCGAAGGTGCGATCCCGCTTTCCATGGGTTACGCGATGATTACCGGACAGCCACAATCGGAGTTGTTTGCGCAGATCATTCCGGTGGTCATGCTCGGCAGCTTTACGGCAGTGTTGCTGTGCGGACTGCTCAATGTACTGGGCAAACGCTTTCCGCATCTCACAGGAGAAGGTGTGCTGCAGCGGGGCCCGCAAACTAAGGCGAGCGAGAAGGCGACGTCCGCAACGGCTCCGGCGTTCGATCCGGTCAGCCTTGCCGGAGCCATGGTGACCATCGTCGTGTTCTATCTGATCGGCGTGTTGGTCCAGGGGGTTCTGGCGTTTCCGGCGCCGATCACCATGCTGTTCCTGATCGTCGCGGCCAAGCTTGGTCGTGCCATCTCGCCCGCGCTGGAGCAAGGCGGAAAGGGCGTGTATCAGTTTTTCTCCGGCATCGTTACCTGGCCGCTGCTTTTTGCCCTGGGCGTCGCGCTGACGCCGTGGCAGGAGTTTGTGAGCGCGTTCACGGTGCCGACCGTCGTCACGGTGTTTGCCACGGTCGCGTCGATGATTGCCAGCGGGTTCTTTGTGGCGCGCTTCGTGGCTATGTATCCCATCGATGTGGCGGTCGTGACCGGTTGCCACAGCGGCCAGGGAGGCGCCGGAGACATCGCCATTCTCACCGCGGCGAACCGGATGCAGCTGATGCCGTTTGCGCAGATTGCGACCCGCATCGGCGGCGCCATTACCGTAACGTTGGCTCTGATTGCGATTCGCCATGTCTACTGATTTCCCGATCGATGCAACAAGGCCCATCGCGCTCAGGGCAGTGCGCGGCTTTCATGTCGGCGGACGGCCAGTCGACGTGGCCGACCTGCCGCATCGGCAGCTTGCCACGGTACCGGGCGTCCAGCCGCGCGTCTCCAACCCGAACGGGCGTTATCAGGTGGGACAGCTCTATGTCCAGCAATTCGCCCTGGCAGCGCCCACGGCCAGGTATCCGCTGCTGATGTGGCATGGCGGCGGCATGACCGGTGCCACCTGGGAATGCACACCGGATGGTCGTCCGGGTTGGCATGACTATTTCATGCGCAAGGGATACGACACCTTTGTGAGCGACGCGGTGGAGCGTGGCAGGGCTTCCTGGGCGCCCGCCTGCCTGGTTTCGGAAATGCCGGAGCACCGAACGCTGGAGCAGGCGTGGGACATCTTTCGCTTTGGTCCGGTGGACGGATATGACGCTGCGAATGGGATGCGCCAGGCCTTCCAGGGACAGCGGTTTCCGGTACACGCGCTGGACGAGCTGGGCAAGCAGTTCGTGGCGCGATGGACCAGCACAGGCGACATGGCGTTGGAGGCCTATGTGGAACTGATACGACGGGTTGGCCCGTGCACGATCCTCGCGCACAGCGAAGGCGCACGCCTGGCTCAGCATGCCGCGCTGTCGGTGCCTGAACTGGTAAAGGGACTGATCCTCGTTGAACCCGCCGGTGCGCCATCGACAGCAGTGGAGGATGCAAGCCGACTGCGCGGCATTCCTCACTGTGTGTTGTGGGGAGACTATATTCCGCAGAACTCGTTATGGACGATATATCGCCGGCAGGTAGACGAGTGGTTGTCGGCCGTGCAGCAAGCGGGGGCGGGAGTTACTGAATTTGACTTGCCCGCCATGGGTATCCGCGGGAATTCGCATCTGCCGATGATGGACGACAACAACTTGCTTATTGCCGGGCTCGTCCACGAATGGATCGGCGGTGCGGTGGAAGGCGGCATGTCCGGCTGAGTGCGCAAGCGATGCGCGAAGCCCATGCTCGATGTCGCGTGTTCGGACCTGACTCTTAGTGTGCTCTTTGGCCATCAGCCGGTGTCCATCGGAGCTTCAATACTCCTTCAACACCCACCCGCTAATCGCCGCGAAATACTCACGGAGCCAGGCGTTATATCGAAGGTGGAGCGATGGCATGCGTGATGAAGAGGCGGCCACGATCTTGTGCGCCATGCTTGCCAGTGACCGGTTAGAGGTCGAGTCGAGTGCCGTCGAATGCCATCAATGCCCAGGTGATGAGCACCGGCAGCCCACACAGCCAACGTAGCAAAGTGCTGCGCGTCTGCGCAAGCAACGCCCAAATTGCAAGTGAGCACCCGAGCAAGAAGGCGATGCACGATAGCAGATAGTTCGTCTGTGATTGATACGCCCACATTGCCGCAGCGGGTCCTTGGCTGCGGAATGGATACTCTTCAGGGGCTGTCCAGGCGCCCCATATCTCTACCAGCATCAGCACGGCAAAGAGTCCGAGGATGCTGGCTGCGGCAGCCCTAATAGCGAACTTCCGGTTCCATGTCTTTGGCATAGTACAAAGTACTTCGCCGCTCTCAATCCATTGAAGGGATCTGCCATCGAAGAACAGCTTGGCCCTGCGCCAGTGAATTTCGCGCTCCAACTCGTCGAGCCGGAGCAGCTTGACGATATCGCGCGGAGAATCCGGTCGATTGAGCGTGTATCCAAAACGCTCTCTTACCAGTTCTTCAAGGTCTCTGCGTAGGATGCTGTTATCCCGGATTTCAGACTCAAGGAAACTCATCTTCGAAAACGAATCATGGCGTATTTATGGGCTGGGCGTGTAGCCCAGCTGTGCGCGGACCTGCGCCTTTCCATTTGTCCGCAAAAAACTGCGGAAATCAATCAGTGCAGTCGGAATGTGATTGAGATACTTTTGTTGTCCGTGCACTTCATCCCCCAAGGGGACGTGAAAGACGCTGGATTCCCGCCCACGTGCCCTTCGGGTATGCGCGGGTTGATGTCTTAACTGAGCGGCATTACAGCCAATGACATGACAGGCAGCGGGTCTGCCCAGACCGCTTTACAGCCCGTCAGCGTTCCTGCCCCTGCCGCAGAAACGGAGCCACCGCGCAGGCAACCAGCAACAAGCCCGCCATGATCACCAGACCATTGCGCGTACTGCCAGTCGCCTGTTCGATGATGCCCATCACCGACGGTCCGATGAACCCGCCCACCAGTCCGCAGGTATTGATAAGGGCCAGTCCGCCCGCCAGCGCCACCCCCTTCAGGCGAGACGACGGGAACAGGAAGACGATCGACTGCACCACGAAAAACATCAGCGCGGTCAGCGAGAAGCCGACTAGCGCCATCACCGGGCCGGCGAAGGCGGCAATCAGCAGGCCGGCTGCCATCACCACCAGCCCCAGGCAGAGCAGGCGGCGGCCGCGCCGTGGGGTGTTGGCATGTCGGGGCAGCCATGCGGCCCCGATGGCGGCGGCTATCCAGGGCAGGGAATTGAGCAGCCCGATTTCCACGGGCGTGAGCTTGCCGTAGGTGCCGATGATGCCCGGCAGGAAGAAGATCACCGTGTAGATCGAGATCTGATGGCAGAAGTAGATGAAGATCGCCAGCCAGACCTGCGGATCACGCATGGCGCCCAGGAACGAGTGGCCACCTTTGCCGGCGCTGGCATCGGCGGCTTCCGCGGCCAGCCGGCTGCGGACTTCCTGCGCCTGGGCTGGCGTCAGCCATGGCGCGCTGTCCGGACCGTCGGGCAGCTTCTTCCAGACCACCGCGGCCAGGAACACCGCGGGCAGGCCTTCCAGCACGAACATCCATTGCCAGCCCTTGAAGCCCCACATGCCATCCATGCCCAGCAGCGCGCCGCCCAGCGGGCCGCTGACGATGTTGGCGATGCAGACGCCGAGCAGGAAGTAGCCCACTGCCCGCGCGCGATCCTCGCGGCCGAACCAGTACGTGAGATAGAGCATCACGCCGGGAAATAGCCCTGCCTCGGCCGCGCCCAGCAGCACGCGCATGATGTAGAAGGAGGTCTCGCCCTGGACAAAGGCCATCGCCGCGGACAGCAGGCCCCACGTCACCATGATGCGTGTGATCCAGAAGCGCGCCCCGACCCGATGCATGATCAGGTTGCTCGGGATTTCCAGCAAGGCATAGCTGAGGAAGAACAGACCCGCGCCCAGGCCGTAGGCCGCGGCCGAGATGTTCAGGTCGACCGCGATATGGGTCTTGGCGAGTGCAATGTTCGTGCGATCGAGAAAGCTGATCACATAGGACAGCACCAGCAAGGGCATGAGCTTGCGGAACAGTAGTGCGGTCAGCGGGCGGTCTGTCGGCGCGGCCAGCGGCGGCGCGCCCGAGGCGGGTACGGTCTGCATGTGCGTAGTCTCCATCGGCGGATATGGCGCCACGCCCTGGGGCCGCGCGTCAGCCGTTCTGCCTGGTTGATGTCTTCAGTGTTCGATGGTTGGGCGGGGCCGGGCCGTGGCGGCCCCGCCGGTTCAGAACGCGGTGCCTGCCGCGCCCTTGAGGGCGAGGATGTCGCGGGCTTCGTCCGGCGTGGCCACGTCGATGTTCAGCGCTTCAAGCACGGTCCGGATGCGCGTGACCTGCTCGGCGCTCGATGCCGCCAGCTGGCCCGGACCGATCCAGAGTGAGTCCTCCAGGCCAACGCGCACGCTGGCGCCCATGGCCGCGCCGATGGTCGCCAGCGGAAGCTGGCCGCGGCCGGCGCCCAGGATCGACCAGCGGAACTGATCGCCGAACAGGCGCCGGGCGGTGCGGTGCATGTGCATCAGGTCCTCGGGATCGGGGCCAATGCCGCCCAGGATGCCGAAGACGGACTGGATGAACACCGGGCCACTGACCAGGCCACGGTCAAGGAAGTGCCGCAGGTTGTACAGATGGCTGATGTCATAGCACTCGAATTCGAAGCGCGTGCCGTTGGCATTGCCGATGCGCAGGATGTTCTCGATGTCCTGGTAGGTGTTCTTGAAGATCAGGTTGCGGCTGTTCTCCAGGTGTTCGCGCTCCCAGTCGTGCTGGAATTCCTTGAAGCGGTCGAGCATCGGGAACAGGCCGAAGTTCATCGAGCCCATGTTCAGGGAGGCCAGTTCCGGCTTGAAGGTCGTGGCCGGCAACATGCGCTCTTCCACCGTCATGTGCGGACTGCCGCCGGTGGTGATATTGATCACGGCGTCGGTCTCGGCGCTGATCCTGGCCAGGAACGGGCGGAACAGCTCCGGGTCCTGCGACGGGCGTCCGTCCTTCGGGTCGCGGGCGTGCAGGTGCAGGATGGCGGCCCCTGCGCGCGCCGCGTCGATGGCGGCTTGTGCGATCTCGTCGGCGCTCACCGGCAGGTGGGGCGACATGCTGGGCGTGTGGATGGCGCCGGTCGGGGCGCAGGTGATGATGGCTTTGGCTCGCTTGGCCATGGTGATTCCTTGGTCGGGTGTTATCTGGCTGCGGGCCGCGGATGTCCGGC
The DNA here is from genome assembly GCF_058787075.1 of Cupriavidus sp. FW305-46. Classification (NCBI taxonomy): domain Bacteria; kingdom Pseudomonadati; phylum Pseudomonadota; class Betaproteobacteria; order Burkholderiales; family Burkholderiaceae; genus Cupriavidus; species Cupriavidus sp. FW305-46. The sequence goes on along the minus strand of NZ_JBYSZI010000088.1, from coordinate 5,334 downwards.
GGCCCCCGGAATGCGCTGGTCGCGCTAGCTGAGCGCCTGGGTCAGGCCGTCCACGACCATTTCCTGGCCGTGCACATTGGCCGCCTGGTCGCTGCAGAGGAAGCGCACCATGTTGGCGATGTCGCGCATCGTCACCATGCGGCCCAGTGCCGCCTGCGACGTGTAGCTGCGCGTGACTTCCTCAAGCGGCTTGCCGAGCGACTCGGCCTTCGCGGCAATGACTGCGCGGATGCGCGGGCCGTCGACCGCACCGGGCAGCACCGTGTTCACACGGATCCCATCCGCGCCCAGTTCCAGCGCCAGCGATTTGGTAAAGCCCACCACGGCCCATTTCGACGCGGAGTAGGCGGAACGGCCCGGCATGCCGAGATGCCCGGCAGCGGAGGACAGGTTGACGATCGACGGCGAGCGCCCCTGCCGCAGGCGCGGCACCGCCGCGCGGGCGCACAGGAACTGGCCGGTGAGGTTGACGGCAAGCGTGCGCTCCCAGTCGGCCAGCGACAGGGTTTCGACACCGCCAGTCGGGCCGGCAACCCCGGCATTGTTGACCAGCACATCCAGGCCGCCAAAGGCGCCATCCACTGCCTGGAACAGCGACTCGACGTCGCTTTCCTTCGACACATCGGCCCTGACTGCCACCACGCCGGGCAACTCGGCGCAGACACGTTCGAGGCTGTCGCCAGCCACGTCGCAAACCGCAACGCGGGCGCCCGCCTCCACCAAGGCCCGTGTGATCTCCAGGCCAATTCCGTCCGCGCCAGCGGTCACCAGCACGCGTTTGCCGGTGAGCGATTCATCCTTCCACATGATTCCAATCCTCCTGGGAACAGGCCGATGCCTGCCTTCCGGACGAAGATTAAAACTGTGATCACAGATCAAATATAGAGAATAACCCTATGTGCTATGCTTCGCGGCATGACCCTGAATGACCTTGTGACGCCCCTTGTCCGCCAGACCCTCAGCCGCGACGTCTACACGCAGCTGCGAGACCTGCTGATCAGCGGCCAGATGATGCCGGGCGAGCAGATTTCCCTGCGCAACATTGCTGCCGCACTGGGCGTCAGCGTCATGCCGGTGCGGGAAGCGGTGCATCGCCTGGTTGCCGAGCAGGCGCTTGAGCTCACGCCAAACCGTGCACTGCGGGTACCGAGGATGAGCGTCAGCCAGTTCGAGGAAATCACCAAGATCCGGATCGAACTGGAAGGGCTCGCCACCGCGACCGCGGCAGAGCGCATCAGTGATGAGGAACTGATGCAGGTACAGGCACTGCACCGCCGGTTTGCCGACGAGATGTCGAAGCGCAATCCCGACGGCGCGGATGTCATCGCCGCGAACCAGGCCTTTCACTTTGCCGTGTACGCGGCGGCGCGCATGCCGATCCTGCTGCAGATGATCGAGTCGCAGTGGTTGCGCATCGGCCCGATCCTTAACCACGACCTTCGCTCCGGATCGCGCCGCGTGGAAGAGCGCGTCGCGGTCAAGCATCACGACAATCTGATCGAAGCGCTGCGCAGGCATGACAGCGCGGCGGCATGTGCGGCGCTGCGCGGGGATATCGAGAGCGCGGCGGCCTATATTGTCTCGGCGGGGGTGTTGGTCAACACGGAGAGGGCCGAGGATGCGGCGGCCACGCTGGTGCCCGTGAAGCGGGCTGTGAAGGCGGGGCGTGCGGAGGTGAAGGGCTGATCAGCGCGGAAGACTTGAAGAAGGTCAAGGCATTGAATGGGGGCTGAAATCGATGCCGCTAGGAAGCGAGCCATCCCCCCTCGATGCTGCTGTTCGCGGTGGCGTCGGCCGGGAAGCGCCGACCGTGGTAGTACAGAGGTAGCCGTAGCCGTTAGCTGTCATGCATTCAGGCCATCGTGATCGATGCCTGCATTCCCGCCCCTCAAGCCGGCGCCAACCCAATCATCCGGCTAACATTCCCCGCAGCGCGCTGCAGCGCCGGCACCATCTCCTCCCTGATCCGCGCAGGCGTAGCCTCGCCCCCTGACCTATGCAACGCCGGGCGCCGGCACCTCGCTGCACCTGGCGGGCGAGCTGTTTGCCAGCACCGCCGGCGTGCGCATGACCCACGTTCCCTACAAAGGCAGCGCGCCGGGGCTGAACGACACCGTGGCGGGCCATGTTCCGGTGATGTTCGACAACATGCCGTCGGCGCTGCAACTGGTGAAGTCCGGCAAGCTGCGCGCGCTGGCGATCACCGGGGCCCAGCGTTCGCCGCTGCTGCCCGATGTGCCCACCATGGCGGAAGCCGGCCTGCGCGGCTATGAGATTGCAGGCTGGTTCGGCGTGCTGGTGCCCGCAGCAACGCCCAAGCCCATCGTTGCCCGGCTGGATTCAGAGCTGGAAGCGGTGCTGAAGATGCCCGACGTCCGCAAGAAGATCGATGAGATGGGCGGCGTCATCTCCGGCGCCGGGCCGGAGGCGTTCGGCGTCTTTATCGATGCGGAAACGCAGAAGTGGCGCGCGCTGGTGCGCAGCGCCCACATCACCGTCCAGTAACCCACGCAGTCGCTAACACGCTTTAAGCAAGGAGAACGCAAGCCATGTCGCAATACCGTTTCATCGATGTCCAGCCCATCGCGGGCGCCCTCGGTGCGGAGATCAGTGGGGTAGACCTGTCCCAGCCGGTGCCGGACGAGACGTTCGCAGAGATCCGCTCGGCGCTGCACAACCATCAGGTCATCTTCTTTCGCGACCAGCAGTTGACGCCGGACCAGCACAAGGCGTTCAGCGCCCGCTTCGGCGATTTGCTGGAAGTGCCGTTCGTCCGCGCGCTGGAAGGCCACGCTGAAATCCTGCCGGTGATGAAGGGCAAGGCAGAGCAAACCAAACGCAACTTCGGCGGTGCCTGGCACACGGACATGAGCTATGCAGAAATCCCGCCGCTGGGGTCTGCCTTGTATGCGCGCGTGATTCCGCCCTACGGTGGCGACACCATGTGGGCCAGCATGTATCACGCGTACGACGCGCTTTCCGATGGGCTAAAGCTGGTGATCGACAAGTTGCGCGCGGTGCATAGCCCCGTGCGTTCCTATGGCGCCAGGGGCGCCGTGGTCAACAACGGCGACCCCGCCCACAAGATGGACGTGCGTACCGACGACCGCGCCAACAGCGAGGTCCTCCATCCGGTGGTGCGCGTGCATCCCGCCACGGGCAGGAAGGCGCTGTACGTCAACAGCACCTACACCATGCGCTTCGAGGGCATGACCGAAGAAGAAAGCGCGCCGCTGCTGCAATACCTCTACGCCCACGCCGCCCGCCCCGAATTCACCTGCCGCTTCCGCTGGACCCGCGGCGCGCTGGCCGTGTGGGACAACCGCTGCACGCAGCATCTGGCGATGAACGACTATGACGGCTTTGACCGCGAGCTGCATCGCACAACCATCGCCGGCGACCGCCCGGTCGGCGTGGCAGCCTGAGCGCGCCGCTGTTCGCCTGGTGCGCCCCACTCGCTCCCTTACGCACATCAAGGAGACGCAATGGCAATGCAAGTTTTGCCGCAGGAGGCCCCCTGCGGTGCGCTGGTCAGGGGCCTGGACCTGAAGCAGGCACTGACCGATGCGCAAGTCGCAGAAATTCGCCGGCACTGGCTTGAGCACAAGGTCCTTGCCTTTACCGACCAGGACCTGGCCATCGAGGACATCGAACGCTTCGCGTCAACGATCGGCCCGCTCGGCAGCGATCCCTATTTCACCGCCATCCCTGGCCATCCCCATGTCGCGCAAGTTCGGCGCGATGCCAACGAGCGCACGCCGATCTTTGCCGAGTCCTGGCACTCGGACTGGAGCTTCCTGGCGCAGCCACCGGCGGCTACGGTGCTATACGGCAATGTCATTCCGCCAGTGGGTGGTGACACGCTGTTCGCCGACCAGTACGCCGCCTGGGACGCGCTGCCGGAGGAACTGAAATCACTGGTGGCCGGAAGGCAAGGGGTCCATTCCGCGCGGCGCGGCTATTCGCGGCAGGGCGCGTATGGTGAGAAGGACAAGGGGCGCTCGATGGTTATCCGCTATTCGGATAGTGCGCTGGCAACGCAGCTACATCCCATTGCGCGCAAGCATCCCGAAACCGGGCGCACTGCGTTGTTCGTCAGCATGGGTTATACGATCGGCATCGATGGCATGAGCGATGAGGAGGCGGCGCCGATCCTGCGTGCGCTGTTTGAACACCAGGCCAGGCCGGAGTTTGTGTATCGCCATCGGTGGTCGCAGGGGATGCTTGTCGTTTGGGATAACCGCTGCGTGAACCATGCGGCGACTGGTGGCTATGATGGGTACGATCGCCTGTTGCATCGGATTACTGTGGAGGAGCGCGGCGATCGCGCCGGCTGACGCTCCGGGCGGACGTTGGGGGCCGACGGGATGACGGCGACTGTATGACTTGCCTCAGTCCGGGTGCGGCGAAGCCAGCCGGTATCCCGGCTCCCAGCCGGGCGCCAGGCGCCCGGCGGCTAGGGGCGCCGCGCCGTGGCGGCGGCGCACAAGCCCGTGTATGCGGCCCCCAGTGCGGAGGCTGCGCTGGCCGAGCTGGAGGCCTTCGACCAAGACAAAGGGGTAAGGACTACTCCCCGATCGCCGCGTCCTAACGTCGCGTCTGGGATCAGGTGATCCCGCTCTTTGCCTTTCCGCCGGCGATCCGCAAGATCATTTACACAACAAATGCCACTTGAGCGCTGCGAGCCGCTTCATGCCAATGAGGTCCCAGTGATATTCCACTTCAGTCAGTACCACTGAGCCCCGGGTCGAGACGCGCCGGTCTAGCAGTCGTCCGCCGGCACGTTCGTAGAACTTGCGCGCCCGTGCATTTTCCTCGAGTGACCACAGGCGCATCGAACTGGAACCTCGCCTCAACAAGGCTGACGCGCAGCACGACAGAAGCCTCAGTCCGACACGCTTGTCATGAAACGCCTGCAGTACGTAGAGGGCGTAGACCTCTCCCCGACATTCCTGCTCTGCTTCGCGACATGGTCCGCAATCGGAAAAGCCGACGACTTCAGCCTCACTGGTCGCGACGAAACAGGCTACCGATGGGTCCGCGAGAATGCGATACCTGGCTGGCAGCCGGCTTTCCGCTGTCACATTCGCAAGCATATCTTTGGGAAGCAGCTCGCCATATGCTTGATGCCAGCAAAGCGCATGAACCGCCGAAATCGCAGCCGCATCGGCTTGGGTGGCAAGTCGGATGGTCAGGTCTTCCTGATGCGGGCGATCGGGCATTGGTCTGGTCATGTGGTTGCTAATGGAACCTCGCGATCCTCGGCCCAAGATCACCTCAAGTCAAACAAGCCGCATTAACCACCCCCACCGCCAGCGAAATCACCCCCATCAC
>NZ_JBYSZI010000087.1:0-19537 GCF_058787075.1 Cupriavidus sp. FW305-46 | reverse complement strand
GGGCTGGATGCTTGCTACCACGGGGAAATCGTCAGGAAAGGAGCGGTGGGGACAACCTTGGCATTATCGCGCGCCAAAAACAAAACCGGCCACGCTCGCACGTGGCCGGTCCGATACTGCAAACCCGGTCAGTTGAAGAAACTCTTCACCTTGTCCAGCCAGGATTGCTCCTGCGGGCTGTGGCGCGAGCCGCCCTCATGCACCGAGCGGTCGAACTGGCGCAGCATGTCCTTCTGCGCCTCGGTCAGCTTGACCGGCGTCTCCACGTTCACATGCACATAGAGGTCGCCCGGATAGCCGGAACGCACGCCCTTGATGCCCTTGCCACGCAGGCGGAAGGTCTTGCCGGACTGGGTGGCTTCAGGCACCGGGAAGGTGGCCTTGCCGCTCAGCGTCGGCACTTCCAGGTCGCCGCCCAGCGCCGCGGTGGCGAAGGAGATCGGCATCTGGCAGTGCAGGTCGTCGCCGTCGCGCTCGAACATCGGGTGCGCCTTGATGTGGACTTCCACATACAGGTCGCCCGGGGGGCCGCCGTTGATACCCGGCTCGCCGTTGCCGGACGAGCGGATGCGCATGCCTTCGTCGATGCCGGCCGGGATCTTCACCTCCAGCGTCTTCTGCGACTTCAGCTTGCCCTGGCCGTGGCACTTGGTGCACGGCTTGGGGATGTACTTGCCGCTGCCGTGGCACTTCGGGCAGGTCTGCTGCATAGTGAAGAAGCCCTGCGACACGCGCACCTGGCCGGCGCCGTGGCAGGTCGGGCAGGTTTCCACGCTCGAGCCCGGCTCCGCGCCGTTGCCGTGGCAGTGGTCGCAGTCGTCCCAGTGCGGCACGCGGATCTGCGCCTCGTGGCCGTGCGCGGCCTGCTCCAGCGAGATCTCCATGCTGTAGCGCAGGTCGGCGCCGCGATAGGCCTGCGGGCCACCGCCGCCGCGACGGCCGCCGGCCTGCTGGCCGAAGATGTCGCCGAAGATGTCGCCAAAGGCCTCGGCGAAACCGCCGTAGCCCTGCGCGCCGCCGAAGCCGCCCGCCATATTGGGGTCGACACCGGCATGGCCATACTGGTCGTAGGCCGCCTTCTTCTCCGGGTCGGAAAGCATCTCGTAGGCCTCTTTGACCTCCTTGAATTTTTCCTCGGCGATCTTGCCGTCCTTGCCTTCCGGATTGCGGTCCGGGTGGTACTTCATCGCGAGCTTGCGATAAGCCTTCTTGATCTCGTCGTCGCTCGCGTTCTTGCCTACCCCGAGCACTTCGTAATAGTCACGTTTTGCCATGGTGGCTCAAACCCTTTTGGCCGGCACGCACATGCGGCGCGATACCGGCGAATAGCAAAAAAGCCGAGCGAGGCATCCGACGGCGGTTTCCCGCTGGGTCCGATGGCCGCGCCCGGCGTCGGGGCGGGAGCGGTGCCGGCCAGTGCCTGCACCGCCGCCCGCGTGTCCCGATTACTTCTTGTCGTTGACTTCCTTGAATTCGGCGTCCACAACGTTGTCGTCCTGCGGCTGCGCCTGCTGGCCACCGGCCGCGCCGGCACCGGCAGCGGCACCGGCCGTGGCGCCTTCGCCAGCCTTGGCCTGCATGTCGGCGTAGACCTTCTCGCCCAGCTTCTGGCTGACTTCGGACAGCGCGTTGACCTTGGCATCGATCTCGGCCTTGTCGCCGCCGCGAGCGGCGTCTTCCAGTTCCTTGATCGCGGCTTCGATCTTTTCCTTCTCGCCGGCTTCCAGCTTGTCGCCGTATTCGGTGAGCGCCTTCTTGGTCGAGTGGATCAGCGCGTCGGCCTGGTTGCGGGCATCAGCCAGCTCGCGGGCCTTCTTGTCTTCCTCGGCGTTGGCCTCGGCGTCCTTGACCATGCGCTGGATCTCGTCTTCCGACAGGCCCGAGTTCGCCTTGATGGTGATCCGGTTTTCCTTGCCGGTCGCCTTGTCCTTGGCGCCCACGTGCAGGATGCCGTTGGCGTCGATGTCGAACGACACTTCGATCTGCGGCGTGCCGCGCGCTGCGGGCGGAATGCCTTCCAGGTTGAACTCGCCCAGCAGCTTGTTGCCGGAGGCCATTTCACGCTCCCCCTGGAACACCTTGATGGTCACCGCCGGCTGATTGTCGTCGGCGGTCGAGAACACCTGCGCATGCTTGGTCGGGATGGTGGTGTTCTTGGTGATCATCTTGGTCATCACGCCGCCCAGGGTCTCGATCCCCAGCGACAGCGGCGTCACGTCCAGCAGCAGCACGTCGGTACGGTCGCCCGACAGCACCGAGCCCTGGATCGCGGCACCGACGGCCACGGCTTCATCCGGGTTCACGTCCTTGCGCGCTTCCTTGCCGAAGAACTCCTTGACCTGTTCCTGCACCTTGGGCATGCGGGTCATGCCGCCGACCAGGATCACGTCGTCGATGTCGCTGACCTTGACGCCCGCGTCCTTGATGGCGATGCGGCACGGCTCGATGGTGCGCGTGATCAGCTCTTCCACCAGGGATTCGAGCTTGGCGCGGGTCATCTTCAGATTCAGGTGCTTCGGACCCGAGGCATCGGCCGTGATGTACGGCAGGTTGATCTCGGTCTGCTGCGAGCTCGACAGTTCGATCTTGGCCTTTTCAGCGGCTTCCTTCAGGCGCTGCAGCGCGAGCACGTCCTTGGACAGGTCCACGCCCTGGTCCTTCTTGAACTCGCTGATGATGTAGTCGATGATGCGCTGGTCGAAGTCTTCGCCGCCCAGGAAGGTGTCGCCGTTGGTCGACAGCACTTCGAACTGCTTCTCGCCGTCCACGTCCGCGATCTCGATGATCGAGATGTCGAAGGTGCCGCCGCCGAGGTCATACACGGCGATCTTGCGGTCGCCCTTCTCGTTCTTGTCCATGCCGAACGCCAGCGCAGCCGCGGTCGGCTCGTTGATGATGCGCTTGACGTCCAGACCGGCGATGCGGCCGGCATCCTTGGTGGCCTGGCGCTGCGAGTCGTTGAAGTAGGCCGGCACGGTGATCACGGCTTCGGTCACCGGCTCGCCGAGGTAGTCCTCGGCCGTCTTCTTCATCTTGCGCAGCACTTCGGCGGAAACCTGCGGCGGCGCCAGCTTCTGGTCGCGCACCGACACCCATGCGTCGCCGTTGTCGGCCTTGACGATGGAATACGGCATCAGGCCGATGTCCTTCTGGACTTCCTTCTCTTCGAACTTGCGGCCGATCAGGCGCTTGACCGCGTACAGGGTGTTGCGCGGATTGGTGACGGCCTGGCGCTTGGCCGGCGCGCCGACCAGGATCTCGCCGTCTTCCATGTAGGCGATGATCGACGGGGTGGTGCGGGCACCCTCCGAGTTTTCGATGACCTTGGGGGTGTTGCCTTCCAGGATCGCGACACAGCTATTGGTGGTACCGAGGTCGATACCGATGATCTTACCCATTATTCTCTCCTCTTGAGCCGGCGCTATCCGCGCGGCTGCAATTCAACCTGAGGCCGAAATGTGGCCGTCCGGGGGCTTTTCAAGGGCAGAACCGGCAAATCCGAGTAATTTTCTCGGTTTCTGCACGCATACAACGGCATCCGCCGCCGCAGGTTAAGCCGCCGGCGCGGCGCGGTCGGCGAAAGTGGCCTATTCCATACCTCCCGGCGCGTCGCGATCACACTGCCACAACACGTCGGAACCGCCGCCGGCCCGGTTCAGCACCCGCGCCAGCACGAACATCAGGTCCGACAGCCGGTTCAGGTACTGGCGCGGGGCGTCGTTCAGCGGCTCGGCCGCGCCCAGCGCCACCAGCGCGCGCTCGGCACGGCGGCACACGGTGCGGCAGACATGGGCCTGCGCCGCGGCGCGGCTGCCGCCGGGCAGGATGAATTCGGCCAGCCGCGGCAGGTTGGCGTTGTAGTCGGCGAGCCAGGTGTCGAGCTGCGCCACCTGCTCAGGCTTGAGCAGGGTGTAGCCCGGGATGGACAGCTCGCCACCCAGGTCGAACAGGTCGTGCTGGATATGCAGCAGGGCGGCGCGCACGTCGTCCGGCAGGGCCTCGGTCAGCAGCACGCCGACGTGGCAGTTGAGCTCGTCGACGTCGCCGATGGCGGCGATGCGCAGGCTGGCCTTGCCGGTGCGGCTGCCGTCGCCCAGGCCGGTGGTGCCGGCGTCGCCGGTGCGGGTGGCAATCTTGGACAGGCGGTTGCCCATGCCGGTCTCCTCGTAAGCGTGTGCTAGTTGTGGTCCACCCTGCAACGCGGTGCGCCAGGGGGAAAGACGCATTATCGCGCCGGACCGCCTCGGCGCGCCAAGCGCTTGGGTACCGGCGCATGCTGTGCGGCTATCGGCCAGTACCGGCCGCCGCAGTGCCCCGCCAGGGTGCATGAGCCGCCGCGCGGCGTAGAATGCCGGTAGCCCCCATTCGTCGCCCATTCGATAACCGGGTCGCGCCCCTGCCGGCCAGACCGGAGCTTGCTCCGCAGCGCCGCCGCCGGCACCACTGTCGCGCCGACCCGCCGGAGACCCGCATGAACCACCCCACGCCGTCCGCCACCCTCTCCCGCCGTCCGCTGCCGCCCGCCTTCAGCGAAGCCCTGGCGGCGCGCTTCGGCGACCGCTTCACCACCTCCGCAGGCGTGTGCGAACACCACGGCCGCGACGAATCCCCGTTCCCGCCAGCCGTGCCCGACGCCGTGGTCTTCGCCCACAGCACCGAGGAAGTGGCCGAGGTGGCGCGCCTGTGCAACCAGCATGGCGTGCCGCTGATCCCGTATGGCGCCGGCTCGTCGCTGGAAGGCCATCTGCTGGCGGTGGCAGGCGGCATCAGCCTGGACCTGTCGCAGATGAACCGCGTGCTGGCGGTGCAGCCCGAGGACCTGACCGTGACCGTGCAGCCCGGCGTCACGCGCAAGCAGCTGAACCAGGAAATCAAGGACACCGGCCTGTTCTTCCCGATCGACCCGGGCGCCGACGCCTCGCTGGGCGGCATGTGCGCCACGCGCGCCTCCGGGACCAACGCGGTGCGCTACGGCACCATGCGCGAGAACGTGCTGGCGCTGACGGTGGTGACCGCCGACGGCCGCGTGATCCGCACCGGCACGCAGGCGCGCAAGTCGTCGGCGGGCTACGACCTGACCCGGCTCTTTATCGGCAGCGAAGGCACGCTCGGCATCATCACCGAGGTGACGGTGCGGCTCTACCCGCAGCCGGAAGCGATCTCCGCCGCGGTGTGCGCCTTCCCCAGCATGGGCAGCGCGGTGCAGGCGGTGATCCAGACCATCCAGCTGGGCGTGCCGGTGGCGCGCGTGGAGTTCGTCGATGCGCTGGCGATCCGCGCCATCAACCGCCACGACAACCTGACCCTGCCCGAGACCCCGCACCTGTTCTTCGAATTCCACGGCACCGAGGCCGGCGTGCGCGAGCAGGCCGAGACCGTGCAGCAGATCACCGCCGAGCACGGCGGCCAGGGCTTCGAGTGGGCCACCCGCCCGGAAGACCGCAGCCGGCTGTGGAACGCGCGCCATACCGCCTACTTCGCCATGCTGCAGCTCAAGCCGGGCTGCAAGTCGGTGACCACCGACGTGTGCGTGCCGATCTCGCGCCTGGCCGACTGCGTCACCGAGACCGAGAAGGACCTGAACGCCTCGGCGCTGCCCTGCCCCATCGTCGGCCATGTCGGCGACGGCAACTTCCACGTGGCGATCCTGGTCGACCCCGACAAGCCCGAAGAGATGGCCGAGGCCGAGGCCATCAACCAGCGCATCGTCGAGCGCGCGCTGGCGATGGGCGGCACCTGCACCGGCGAGCACGGCGTGGGCCTGCACAAGCAGCGCTTCCTGGTGGAAGAACACGGCGAGGACGCGCTCGACCTGATGCGCGCGATCAAGGACGCGCTGGACCCCAACCACATCCTGAACCCGGGCAAGATCTTCAGCGCCACGCGCGCGGGCACGCAGTAAGGCGTACCGGGCAGATGGCCTCGATGTTCAACCGCGTCCCGCCGCTGCACCTGCTGATCGCGTTCGAGGCAGCGGCGCGCCTGGGCAGCTTCGCGCGCGCGGCCGAAGAGCTGTCGGTCACGCCCAGCGCGGTCTCGCACCGCATCAAGAATCTTGAGGAGCTGTGGGGCGAAGACCTGTTCGTGCGCGCCAACGCGGCGCTGCGGCTGACCGCCGCCGGCACGCGCTACCTGCGCAACGTGCAGGACGCGCTCAAGTCGCTCAACGAGCTGGCGCGGCCCGAATACAACAAGCTGCGCACCCGGCTGCGGGTGGCGATCCCGCCCACCTTCGGGCGCCAGCACCTGGTGCCGCGCCTGCCTGAGTTCGGCGCGCTGTATCCGCATATCGACCTCGAGCTGCACCTGGCGATCCCGTTCCTGGACGTCAAGGCCGAGGACACCGATGTCGAGATCCGCTACGGCACCGGCCGCTACCCCGACCTGAAGACCACCCGGCTGCTGGTCGAGCCGGTGTTCCCGGCGTGCGGGCGCGAGTACTACGAGCGCGTCAACGGCCGCGCCATCACCAAGCCCGAGCACCTGCACGGCCTGGTGCTGCTGCGCAGTCCGCTGGAGCCGTGGAAGCCGTGGTTCGAGACTGCCGGGCTGGACTGGGCCGAGCCGCAAACCGGGCCGCAGTTCAATGACATCGGCCTGATGCTGGAGGCGATCGCGTCCAACCAGGGCGTGGCGCTGGTGCGCCAGCGCATGGCACGGCACTGGCTGTCGCTGGGGCAGATGGTGCGGCTGCTGGATGTGGAATCGGTCTCGCCGCACGGCTACTACATCGTCGAGCGCGAACAGGCCCCGCTCAAGCCCGAGGCGCGCTATTTCGTCGACTGGCTGCTGAGCCTGGACTGGTAGGAGACCGACCTCATGGAAATCCGCTTGCTGACCCCCGCCGATGCCGCCGCCTTCCAGGCGCTGCGGCTGCGCGGCCTGGCCGAAGCGCCGGAAGCCTTCGCTTCCAGCCTGGAAGAGGAACAGGACCGGCCGCTGGAAGTCGTCGCCGGGCGCCTGGCCGCGACCGAGGGCAAGGCCGTATTCGGCGCCTTTGTCGACGGCAGCGATGGCAGCGCGCTGGCCGGCGTGGTCGGGGTGATGCGCGAGGAAAACGCCAAGCACCGGCACAAGGCCTTTATCTGGGGCATGTACGTGGCCCCGGGCTGGCGCGACCGCAAGCTCGGCCGCGCGTTGATGGAGCGGGCCATGGAACAGGCCGCCGCCATGCCGGGCGTGCGCCAGGTGACACTGTGCGTCAATGCCGGCAGCGCGGGCGCGGTGCGGCTGTATGAGTCGCTCGGCTTCGTGCGCACGGGGCTGGAGCCGGATGCGCTGTACGTCGCGCCGCACTTCCACGACAAGCTCGACATGGTCTGCTTCCTGCCGCAGCCGCCGGCACGCTGAGTCCGGCCGGACCGCCTTCCCTGCACCCGCGCTGCGGTGTACGCTGGACTTGCGCCGCCTGCCAGGAGTGATTTCCCGCGCAGCCATGATGAGCATTTTTGATCGGCCTGCCATGCGGAATTCACGTGTCCCGTGGTGCCCGTGCCAGGTGCCCTGCGCTATAGTCACCCGTCCCCCGCGGCAGGTCCTGCATTGCCGCGACCGGCAGGCCGCGCACCGGCCGCCATCCAGAAGGCCCCACAGGAGTCGTTCATGAATGCCCCGCACGAAGCCCAAACCATCGCCCCCGACGGCGCCCATGCCACGGCCGAAGGCCGCCGCAGCGCGCTGCTGGCCGGCCTGGCGCAGATCCTGCCGGATGCCGCGCTGCTGTGGAAGCAGGAAGACACCGTCCCCTATGAATGCGACGGCCTGGCCGCGTACCGCCAGGTGCCGATGGCCGTGGCCCTGCCCGACACCGAGGAACAGGTCTGCGCGATCCTGCGCCTGTGCCACAAGCTGGGCGTGCCGGTGGTGCCGCGCGGCGCCGGCACCAGCCTGTCGGGCGGCGCCATGCCGATCGCCGAGGGCCTGGTGCTGTCGCTGGCCAAGTTCAAGCGCATCCTGTCGGTCGATCCGTACTCGCGCACCGCGGTGGTCCAGCCGGGCGTGCGCAACCTGGCAATCTCCGACGCCGCCGCACCCCACAACCTGTACTACGCGCCGGACCCGTCCTCGCAGATCGCCTGCACCATCGGCGGCAACGTCAGCGAGAACTCCGGCGGCGTGCACTGCCTGAAGTACGGCCTCACCGTGCACAACGTGCTGCGCGTGCGCGCGGTGACGATGGAGGGCGAGGTGGTGGTGTTCGGCTCCGAGGCCCCCGACTCGCCGGGCCTGGACCTGCTGGCCGTGCTGATCGGCTCCGAAGGCATGCTGGCCGTGGTCACCGAGGTCACGGTGCGCCTGATCCCCAAGCCGCAGCTGGCGCAGGTGATCATGGCCTGCTTCGACGATGTCGAGAAAGGCGGCAATGCGGTGGCGGACGTGATCGCCGCCGGCATCATCCCGGCCGGACTGGAAATGATGGACAAGCCCGCCACCGCCGCGGTCGAGCAGTTCGTGCATGCGGGCTATGACCTGGATGCCGCCGCCATCCTGCTGTGCGAATCCGACGGCACCCCGGAAGAAGTGGCCGAGGAAATCGAACGCATGAGCGCGGTGCTGACGGCATCGGGCTGCACCCGCATCGTGGTCTCGCAGAACGAAGCCGAGCGCCTGCGCTTCTGGAGCGGCCGCAAGAACGCCTTCCCCGCCGCCGGCCGGATCTCGCCGGACTACTACTGCATGGACGGCACCATCCCGCGCAAGCACATCGGCACGCTGCTCAGGCGCATCGAAGCCATGGAGCAAAAGTACGGCCTGCGCTGCATCAACGTGTTCCATGCCGGCGACGGCAACATGCACCCGCTGGTGCTGTTCGATGGCGCGGACCAGGACCAATGGCACCGCGCCGAGCTGTTCGGCGCCGACATCCTGGAAACCTGCGTGGAACTGGGCGGCACCGTCACCGGCGAGCACGGCGTGGGCGTGGAGAAGCTCAACTCGATGTGCGTGCAGTTCTCGCCCGCCGAGCGCGACGCCTTCTTCGGCGTCAAGGCCGCCTTCGACCCGGCGCGGCTGCTCAACCCGGACAAGGCCATCCCCACGCTGGCGCGCTGCGCGGAGTACGGCAAGATGCATGTGAAGCGGGGCCTGCTGCCGCACCCGGAACTGCCACGCTTCTGAGCCACGCCATGTCCAATCCACGCCGACGCCAGCAGCAGGAAGCGTTCGTCCGCGAGCGCCTGGGCCAGCCCGAGACCGGCTGGCGCCAGCGCTGGTACACCATCATCTTCGAGGCCGATACCCGCGAGGGCCGGCTCTTCGATGTCGCGTTGCTGCTGGCCATCGTCGCCAGCGTGATGGTGGTGATGCTCGACAGCCTGCCCGCGGTGAACAACCGCCTGGGGCTGGCGTTCACCGTGCTGGAATGGATGTTCACGCTGTTCTTCACGGCCGAGTACGTGATGCGCATCCTGGTGGTGCGCCGGCCGTGGCGCTATGTGTTCAGCTTCTACGGCATCATCGACTTCGTCTCGATCATGCCGACCTGGCTGGCCTTCTTCCTGCCCGAGCTGCATTTCCTGATCGACGTGCGCCTGCTGCGGCTGCTGCGCGTGTTCCGGATCCTGAAGCTGACCGTGTACTTCGAGGAAGCCGAGATCCTGTACCGCGCGCTGGTCAACAGCCGCCGCAAGATCTTCGTGTTCCTGGGCACGGTGTTCATCATCACGGTGATCCTGGGCACGGTGATGTACGTGGTGGAAGGCCCGCAGCACGGCTTCACCAGCATCCCGGTCAGCATGTACTGGGCGGTGGTGACGCTGACCACCACGGGCTTCGGCGACATGGTGCCCAAGACCCCGCTGGGGCAGTTCATCACCTCGCTGACCATCCTGCTGGGCTACGGCATCATCGCCTTCCCCACCGGCATCGTCGGCGCCGAGCTGGCCGCCAGCATCCTGAAGCGGCCGCTCACCACGCGCACCTGCACCCATTGCCTGACCGAGGGCCACGAACCCGACGCCGGCTACTGCAAGCATTGCGGCAGCCAGCTGCCCGAATACCAGAACGACCGGCCGGAAGTGCCCGGCGGGCCTGCCGGCTCCTGAGCCGGCCTTCCCTACCCCACGACGCATATGCAAGCCACCCTCGACGCCATCCGCGACGCCGTCAGGCAAGCCACCGAGACCCGCACCGCGCTGCGGCTGCGCGGCGGCGGCAGCAAGGACTTCTACGGCCAGCCCGCCGCGGGCCAGCTGCTGGACACGCGCGCCTATGCCGGCATCGTCGACTACGACCCGGCCGAACTGGTGATCACCGCGCGCTGCGGCACGCCGCTGGCCGAGATCGAGGCGGCGCTGGCCGAGAAGCGCCAGATGCTGGCCTTCGAGCCGCCCCATTTCGCACTGCCGGGCCAGCCCAGCACCGCGACGCTGGGCGGCGCCGTGGCCGCGGGATTGTCGGGCCCGCGCCGGCAGTCGGTGGGCGCGCTGCGCGACTTCATGCTGGGCGCGCAGCTGATGGACGGCCGCGGCGAGGTGATGGACTTCGGCGGCCAGGTGATGAAGAACGTGGCGGGCTATGACGTGTCGCGGCTGCTGGCGGGCTCGCTCGGCACGCTCGGGCTGATCCTGCAGGTGTCGGTCAAGGTGCTGCCGGCACCGTTCGACGAGGCCACCCTGCGCTTCGAGCTGGCGCAGGCCGATGCCATCGAGCACCTGAACCGTTGGGGCGGCCAGCCGCTGCCGCTGGCGTCTTCGGCCTGGCACGCGGGCGTGCTTCACGTGCGCCTGGCCGGCGCCACCGCCGCCGTGCGCGCCGCCTGCGCCAGGCTGGGCGGCGAGCGCGTGGACGCTGCGGAAGCCGCGGCGCTGTGGCAATCGCTGCGCGAGCAGACCCACCCGTTCTTCGCCCCCGCCCAGGCGGGCCGCGCGCTGTGGCGCCTGGCGGTGCCCACCATCGCCGCGCCGCTGGAGCTGCCCGGCCCACAGCTGATCGAATGGGGCGGCGGCCAGCGCTGGTGGCTGCCCGAGGACGGCACTGACAAGACCGATGCCGAAAGCGTGCGCGCCGTGGCGCAGGCCGCCGGCGGCCATGCCACGCTGTTCCGCAACGGCGACAAGTCAGTGGGCGTGTTCACGCCGCTGGCCTCGCCGCTGGCCGCGATCCACCGCCGCCTGAAAGAGACTTTCGACCCGGCCGGCATCTTCAACCCGCAGCGCATGTACCCCGGGCTCTGATCCGGCACGTCCAGGCATCCCCCGGCACAACCTCCCCACACCATGCAAACGAACCTGGCCGATTTTCTTCGCAACACGCCCGAAGGCGAGGAAGCCAAATCCATCGTCGGCAACTGCGTGCATTGCGGCTTCTGCACCGCCACCTGCCCCACCTACCAGTTGCTCGGCGATGAGCTGGACGGCCCGCGCGGGCGCATCTACCTGATGAAGCAGGTGCTGGAAGGCCATGCCATCACCGAAAGCACGCGCCTGCACCTGGACCGCTGCCTGACCTGCCGCAACTGCGAATCGACCTGCCCGTCGGGCGTGCGCTACGGCCGCCTGGTCGATATCGGCCGCAAGCTGGTCGACGACAAGCTCGAGGCCGAAGGCGTGCAGCGCCCCGCCCGCGAGCGCATCGCGCGCTGGGTGCTGCGCGAGGGGCTGACGCGCCCGGCGCTGTTCGGCACGGCGCTGCGCCTGGGCCAGATGGTGCGCCCGCTGCTGCCGGGCACGCTGCGCAACAAGGTGCCGGCGCTGTCCAGCACCACCGCGCCCGGCACGTGGCCGCGCAATGCGCATGCACGCAAGATGTTGTTGCTCGACGGCTGCGTGCAGCCGGCAATGTCGCCCAACATCAATGCCGCAACTGCGCGTGTGTTCGACCGTGTCGGCGTACAACTGCTGGTGGCGCGCGAAGCCGGCTGCTGCGGCGCGATCCGCTTCCACACCGGCGACCACGACGGCGGCCTCGACAATATGCGCCGCAATATCGATGCCTGGTGGCCGCATATCGAGGACGGCGCCGAGGCCATCGTGATGACCGCCTCGGGCTGCGGCGCGATGGTCAAGGACTACGGCCACCTGCTGCGCAACGATCCGAAGTACGCCGAGCGCGCCCGCCGCGTCTCGGCACTGACGCGCGACCTGTCCGAAGTCTTGCCGGACTTTGCCGACGAGCTGCACACCCTGGCCGGCGCGGTCCCGCGCGACAACCGGCGCGTGGCTTACCACCCGCCCTGCACGCTGCAGCACGGCCAGCAGATCCGCGGCAAAGTCGAAGCGCTCTTGACCGGCCTCGGCGTCGAAGTCAAACTCTGCGCTGACAGCCACCTGTGCTGCGGCTCGGCGGGCACTTATTCGGTGTTGCAGCCGGAACTGGCCTACCGCCTGCGAGACGACAAGCTCGCCAAACTGCAGGCCACGCAGCCCGAAGCCATCGTCTCGGCCAATATCGGCTGCATCTCGCACCTGCAGGGCGGCACCGGCACCCCGGTGATGCACTGGATCGAACTGGTCGACAAGATGCTCGGCTAGCGCTGGCGGGCAGCATGGGCGGCAGCGCGCATCCCTTCCGGACGCGCGCCGCGCACCTGCGACCAAACGCCACGCCCCCATGCTCCAGACCTTTGCAATCCTGTTGGTTTTCCAGTCCATCGGTGAGGTGATCAGCTACGCCCTGACCCTGCCGGTGCCCGGCCCCGTGCTGGGCATGATCCTGCTGTTCGGCTGGCTCGTCTTCGACGACCGCCTGCTGCCCATCATCCAGGGCACCACCACTGAGCTGCTCAAGCACCTGTCGCTGCTGTTCGTGCCGGCCGGCGTAGGCATCATGGTCCATGCCAACCGCATCGAGGGCGAATGGATGCCGATCCTGGTGGCGCTGGTAGTGTCCACCTGGCTGGCCATCGCCACCACCGCCGTGGTCACGCGCATGCTGATGCGCAAGCGCTCCGATACGCCGGACACGCCTCCCGCCGATGCGAAAGGAGAGCAGGCATGATCACGCCCCGCCTCAACGAGATCTGGGTCTACCTGGCCGCGAGCCCGCTGGTCGGGCTGACCGCCACGCTGCTGGCCTACGTCTTTGCCTTCCGCATCTATGAGCGTTCGCGCTTCTCGCCGCTGGCCAACCCGGTGATGATCGCGGTGGCGCTGCTGGTCACGGTGCTGACCGTCACCGGCACGCCCTACAAGACCTACTTCGACGGCGCGCAGTTCGTGCACTTCCTGCTGGGGCCGGCCACGGTGGCACTGGCGGTGCCGCTGTACCTGCAGCTGCCCAAGCTGCGCACCCATGTGTTCCCGCTGCTGGCAGGACTGGTGGCGGGCTCGGTGGTGGCGGTGGTGTCGGCGGTGGGAATTGCCTGGCTGCTGGGCGCATCGCCCGAGACCGTGCGCTCGCTCGCGCCCAAGTCGGTGACGATCCCGATCGCCATGGGCGTGGCCGAGAAGATCGGCGGGCTGCCCTCGCTGACGGCGGTGCTGGTGATGGCAACCGGCATCATCGGCGCGGTCAGCGCCACCAGCGTGCTGAACCTGCTGCGCATCCGCGACTACAGCGTGCGCGGCTTCGCCACCGGCGTGGCGGCCCACGGCATCGGCACCGCGCGCGCCTTCCAGGTCAACCAGGAAGCCGGCGCCTTTGCCGCGCTGGGCATGGGCCTGAACGGCGTGCTGACGGCGATCATGGTGCCGGTGATGGCGGCGTGGATGCCACACTGACACGCTCCTGACAGCACGCTGTCAGCAGCCCCCGCGCATGATGCGAACTCCCCACTCCCCTTCACCTGGAACCAAGGAGTCTGTCATGAGCAACCGTCTGATCAACTGGCTGGAAATCCCCGTCGTCGACATGAGCCGCGCGGTCGGCTTCTACGAGCAGGTGTTCAATATCCAGTTGCGCCGCGAGACCATGAGCCAGGTCGACATGGCGGTGTTCCCCCACCCCGACCCGGGCGGCGCGCTGGTCGCCGGCGAGGGCTATCGCCCCAGCAACTACTACGGCGCGGTGCCGTACCTGCATGCGCCGGAACTGGATGTGCTGCTGGAGCGCGCCGCGCGCGCCGGCGGCAAGACCGTGTTCGGGCCGCTGCGCCTGCCGGGCGAGATCGGCCGCATCGCCCATATCACCGACAGCGAAGGCAACCGCATCGGGCTGCACGAGCCCGTGGCCGGTTGACCCCGATGGCAAGCCGCCCCCGATGAGCCGCCGCGCCGACCGCCTGTTCCAGATCGTGCAGGTGCTGCGCGGCCGCCGCCTGACCACGGCGGCGCTGCTGGCGCAGCGGCTCGGGGTGTCGGAACGCACCGTCTACCGTGATATCCAGGCGCTGTCGCTGTCAGGCGTGCCGGTCGAGGGCGAGGCCGGCATCGGCTACCGGCTGCGCGCCGACTTCGATGTCCCGCCGCTGATGTTCACCGCCATGGAAGTCGAAGCGCTGGTCGCCGGCCTGCGCCTCCTGAAAGCCTGGGGCGGCGGCGCGCTGGCCGCCGCGGCCGATCCCGCGCTGGAAAAACTGATGGCCGCGCTGCCGCCGCCGCGCCGGCTGGCGGCGCAGCAAAGCCGCGTGTTCGCGCCGGAATACGTCAACCAGGCGCATGTGCGCGAGGCCTTCGACGTGGTGCACGGCGCGCTGGGCGAACAGAAATTGCTGCTGCTCGACTATTGCGACGTGCAGCAGCGCATCACCGAACGCGTGGTGATGCCGCTGGGCCTGTTCTTCTGGGGCAATGCCTGGCTGCTGGCGACGTGGTGCACCACGCGCTCGGACTATCGCAGCTTCCGGCTGGACCGCTGCCGCGCCATCCGCATGCTGGACGACCATTTCCACGAAACGCCCGACCGCTCGCTCAACGGTTTCCTGCGCGCGGTGCGCGCCAGCGGCACCTAGTACTGTTCAGGCGGCCGGGTCGGACAGCAGCATCTCGATATCGGCGCGCAGCTCGTCGGGCTTGGTGGTCGGCGCATAGCGCTTGAACACCGTGCCGTCGCGGCGCAGCAGGAACTTGGTGAAATTCCATTTGATGCCCTGGGTACCGAGCACGCCGCGCTTTTCCGTGGTCAGCCACTGGTACAGCGGATGGGCGTCGGCACCGTTCACGTCGATCTTGGCGAACATCGGGAAGCGCACCGCAAAGCGCGTTTCGCAGAACTGGCCGATCTGCTGCGCATCGCCCGGCTCCTGCTTGCCGAACTGGTTGCACGGGAAGCCCAGCACCTCCAGGCCGCGCTCGTGGTATTCGTCGTAGAGCTTCTGCAGGCCCTCGTACTGCGGCGTGAACCCGCATTCGCTGGCGGTGTTGACGACCAGCATCACCTTGCCCTGGAACTGCGACAGCGGTACCGGCTGGCCGGCCAGCGAGTTGGCTTCGAACTGGTAGACATTGCTCATGGCAGACTCCTGGGGCCGGAACTGGCCCTTGCGTGGCCCAAGCATAACGCCATGCGCATCGCCGTGCACGAATCAGATGACATTGAGATGCTCGGTGCCGGCACCCAGGTCGGTGTCCTTGGCGCTCGCGCTGTGCAGCTTGATCATCAGGCGCAGGTCGTTAAGCGAGTCGGCGTTGCGCAGCGCGTCCTCGTAGGTGATCTTGCCTTCCTCGTACAGGTCGAACAGCGCCTGGTCGAACGAGACCATGCCCTGCTCACGCGACTTCTTGATGACTTCCTTGAGCTCGTGGATCTCGCCCTTGAAGATCAGGTCGGCCACCAGCGGCGTGCCGATCATGATCTCCACCGCCGGCACCCGCCCCTTTTTGCCGGCGCGCGGCAGCAGGCGCTGCGAGATCATCGCCTTCAGGTTCAGCGACAGGTCGATCAGCAGCTGCTGGCGTTTTTCCTCGGGGAAGAAGTTGACCACGCGGTCGATCGCCTGGTTGGCATTGTTGGCGTGCAGCGTGGCCAGGCACAGGTGGCCGGTCTCGGCGTACTGCATCGCGTACTCCATGGTCTCGCGGTCGCGGATTTCGCCGATCAGGATCACGTCGGGCGCCTGGCGCAGCGTGTTTTTCAGCGCCACGTGCCAGGACTCGGTATCGATGCCGACCTCGCGCTGCGTGACGATGCAGTTCTGGTGCGCATGCACGTACTCGATCGGATCCTCGATGGTGATGATATGGCCGTACGAATGCGCGTTGCGGTGATCCAGCATTGCCGCCAGCGTGGTCGACTTGCCCGAGCCGGTGGCGCCGGTCACGATCACCAGCCCGCGCTTGGCCATCACCACCTCATGCAGCGTCGCCGGCAGGTCCAGGTCGGCCACCGAGGGAATGCGCGTATTGATGGTGCGCACCACCATGCCGGCCTTGCCCTGCTGGATAAAGGCCGACACGCGGAAGCGCCCGGCCTTGGGCGCGGTGATCGCGAAATTGCATTCGCGGCTGGTGTCGAAGTCCTGCACCTGGCGCTCGTTCATCACCGAGCGCACCAGGCCCAGCGCCTGGGTCGGGTTCAGCGGCTGCTGCGACACCGGCTTGATCTTGCCGTCGACCTTGATCGCCGGCGGGAAGTCAGAGGTGATGAACAGGTCCGAGCCGCGGTTGCTGACCATCAGCTCCAGCAGGTCGTTGATGTACTTGGCGGCGGATTCGCGATCGAGCATAGCGGTGTCCTGCTGGGGAGCGGGCCTCAGCCCATGAACGCGTCGGGGTTCTTGGCGATGGCGCGCGCGTCGTTGTAGCTGATGACGCTGCGCTTGATCAGGTCAGACAGGCACTGGTCCAGCGTCTGCATGCCCAGCCCGCTGCTGGTCTGCATCATCGAGTACATCTGCGCGATCTTGTTCTCGCGGATCAGGTGGCGGATCGCGGGCGTGGCGATCATGATCTCGTGCGCGGCGGTGCGGCCATTGCCGTCGCGCGTCTTCAGCAGCGTCTGCGAGATCACCGCCTCCAGCGATTCCGACAGCATGGTGCGCACCATGTCCTTCTCTTCGGGCGGGAACACATCGACCACGCGGTCGATGGTCTTGGCTGCTGAGCTGGTGTGCAGCGTGCCGAAGACCAGGTGGCCGGTCTCGGCCGCGGTCAGCGCCAGGCGGATGGTTTCCAGGTCGCGCAGCTCACCCACCAGGATCACGTCCGGGTCTTCACGCAGTGCCGAGCGCAACGCGTTGGCAAACGAATGCGTGTGCGGCCCCAGCTCGCGCTGGTTGATCAGGCTCTTCTTGGAGCTGTGCACGAATTCGATCGGGTCCTCCACCGTGAGGATGTGGCCCATGTCGCTTTCGTTGCGATGGTCGACCATCGCCGCCAGCGTGGTGGACTTGCCCGAGCCGGTCGGGCCCGTCACCAGCACCAGCCCGCGCGGCTTCATGCACAGGTCGGCAAACACCGCGGGCGCGCGCAGCTCTTCGAGCGTGAGCACCTTGGAGGGAATGGTACGGAACACCGCGGCGGCGCCGCGCTGGGTGTTATAGGCATTGACCCGGAAGCGGGACAGGCCGGCGATCTCGAACGAGAAATCGATTTCGAGGCGTTCTTCGTAGGCCTTGCGCTGGGTATCGCTCATGATGTCGTACACCATGGCGTGGACATCCTTGTGCGTCATCGAGGCGATGTTGATCCGGCGCATGTCGCCGTGGATCCGCACCATCGGCGGCATGTCCGCGGAGAGATGAAGATCAGACGCCTTGTTCTTGACAGCGAAAGCCAATAGCTGCGCGATGTCCATCTATAATGACCCCACCCTAGTTATCAGTACTTTGCGTACTTTCTTTTGTATGTTCGCCGGATTATGTCTGTAATTGCCGCCAACTTGCAAGCCGTTCACCAGCGCATCGCGGCGGCCGCACAACAAGCCGGCAGACAGCCCGCGGACATCGCCCTGCTGGCGGTTTCCAAGACCGTTCCCCCCGACCGCATAAGGGCCGCATACGCCGCCGGACAGGTCGCTTTCGGCGAAAACTACGTCCAGGAAGGCGTCGACAAGATCGCCGCGCTGGCCGACCTGCGCCACCGCCTGCAATGGCATTTCATCGGCCCGCTGCAGAGCAACAAGACCCGCCTGGTGGCGGAGCATTTCGACTGGGTGCACGCCGTCGACCGGCTCAGGATCGCCGAGCGGCTGTCGGCCCAGCGCCCGGCCGGCATGGCGGCGCTGCAGGTCTGCATCCAGGTCAATATCAGCGGCGAAGCCAGCAAGAGCGGCGTCGCCCCGGCAGAGGTACCCGCACTGGCACATGCCGTCGCCGCGCTGCCCGGCCTGCGCCTGCGCGGGCTGATGGCCATCCCGGAGCCCGAGGACGAACCCGCCGCGCAGCGCCGCCCATTCGCGGCCATGCGCGCCATGCTGCAGGCGCTGCGCGCCGACGGCCTGGACCTCGACACGCTGTCGATGGGCATGTCGGGCGACATGGAAGCCGCCATCGCCGAGGGCGCCACGCTGGTGCGGATCGGCACCGCCATTTTCGGAGCGCGCCAGTACCCGTAGCCCGGCGCGCCCAGTCCATTCCCTCCAAGCCCCCAACGGATCCCCATGCTCGATACCCTTACCTTTGGCTTTCTCGGCGGCGGCAACATGGCCACCGCACTGATCGGCGGCCTGATCGCCCGCGGCGTGCCGGCCGGCTCGATCCGCGTGGTCGACCC
Source organism: Cupriavidus sp. FW305-46 (assembly GCF_058787075.1). Classification (NCBI taxonomy): domain Bacteria; kingdom Pseudomonadati; phylum Pseudomonadota; class Betaproteobacteria; order Burkholderiales; family Burkholderiaceae; genus Cupriavidus; species Cupriavidus sp. FW305-46. The sequence continues at coordinate 1,010 of NZ_JBYSZI010000087.1, read as the reverse complement.
CTTCCCCGAGGCCCAGCAACGCCTGGCGCGCGACCTCGGCGTGCACGCCGCCGGCGCGCCGGACGCCGCCTTCGGCGCCAGCGACGTGCTGGTGCTGGCGGTCAAGCCGCAGCAGTTCCGCGACGCCGCGGCGCAGCTGCTCCCAATCCTGCCGGCCAGCGGCAAGGGCAACCTGGTGATCAGCGTGGCCGCCGGCATCCGGCTGCAGGACATGGAGCGCTGGCTGGACGGGCGCACACGGCTGGTGCGGGCGATGCCGAATACGCCGGCGCTGGCGGGCATGGGCATGACCGGGCTGGCCGCGCCGGCCGGGCTGTCGGCCGAAGACCGCGCGATCGCCAGCGCGGTGGCCGAGGCCGTCGGCAAGTGCGTGTGGGTGGATGGGGATAACCAGATCGATGCGGTCACCGCCATTTCCGGCAGTGGACCGGCCTATGTCTTCTACTTTATCGAGGCGATGGAACGCGCCGCCACCGAGCTGGGCCTGACGGCGGAGCAAGGCCGCGAACTGGCGGTCGAGACCTTCCGTGGCGCTGCTACCCTGGCCGGGCAGTCTTCCGAGCCGGTGTCGACGCTGCGTGAGCGCGTGACGTCCAAGGGCGGCACGACCTACGCGGCGCTGACGGCGATGGAAGCTTCGGGCATTGGTGATGCCTTCGTGCGCGCGATGCATGCTGCCGCGGCGCGGGGCAAGGAGATGGGGGCGGAGTTCGGGAAGGATTGAGGGGCGGGCAGACCACAGGCGCTCTGACCTGGCCGCCGCCCTTTGTGAACGCTCCCCTCCCGCAAGCGGGAGAGGGGGGCAAACCGGCAGCGGACCGTTAGCAATCGCGTAAATCAGCGAATCGCATAAGCCACCGCCGTCCCCGCAAACACACAGGCCCCCAGCCAGTTGTTATGCCGGAACGCCGCGAAACACCGCATCCGGTCCCGATCGCGAATCAGCGTGTAGTGATACCCGGCGCAACCGGCAGCCGCCGCCAGCCCCACCCAGTAAGGCCACCCCAGCC
>NZ_JBYSZI010000086.1:0-20805 GCF_058787075.1 Cupriavidus sp. FW305-46 | reverse complement strand
GGTGGCGGGGTGGGCGTGGGCTTTGCCTTCGACCTGAGCCGGCTGTTCAACAAGCCCGCGCCGGTGCAGCAGGTGGACCTGTTCCAGTACAAGGTGCGAACCATGGATGGCGCGATCGTGTCGGCCAACGCGCCGGCGGTGCCAGGGCTGGAGCCTGGCGCGTGCGTGCGGGTGATCTACCCCGACGGCAGCCAGGAACCCCGCCTGGCGCCATCGAACGAGTGCTGAACCGCCGCGGCGCAGCCTGAAAGCACAACGGCCTCCACTCGGGAGGCCGTTGTCGTTGGCAGCGGCGGCCGCTCAGGCGGCCTTGCGGCTGTCGCGCAGTTCGCGGCGCAGGATCTTGCCGACGTTGGTCTTGGGCAGCTCGGTGCGGAACTCGACGTACTTGGGCCGCTTGTAGCCGGTCAGGCGCTCCTTGCAGAACTCGATCACATCGGCCTCGGTCAGCCCCGGATCCTTCTTCACCACGAACAGCTTGACCACCTCGCCCGAGTGCGTGTCAGGCACGCCCACGGCCGCCACCTCCAGCACGCCCGGGCACTCGGCCACCACGCCTTCGACTTCGTTCGGATACACGTTGAAGCCCGACACCAGGATCATGTCCTTCTTGCGGTCGACGATCTTGGTGTAGCCGCGCTCGTCCATCACGCCGATGTCGCCGGTCTTGAAGAAGCCGTCCGGGGTCATGACCTTGGCGGTCTCGTCCGGGCGGTTCCAGTAGCCGGCCATCACCTGCGGGCCGCGGATGCAGATCTCGCCCGGCTGGCCGAGCGGCACGTCCTTGCCGTCATCGTCGCGGATCACCACTTCGGTCGACGGCAGCGGCATGCCGATGGTGCCGGAGAACACATTGGTGTCGGTCGGGTTGCAGGTGGCCGAGGGCGAGGTCTCGGACAGGCCGTAGCCTTCGATGATCGGGCAGCCGGTCTTGGCCAGCCACTGCTTGGCCACCGCCTCCTGCACCGCCATGCCGCCGCCGTTGGCCACGCGCAGGCCGGAGAAATCGACCTTGCTGATTTCCGGATTGTTGATCAGTGCGTTGTACAGCGTGTTGACGGCCGGGAACATGTTGAACTTGTACTTCTGCAGTTCCTTGATGAAGCCCGGAATGTCGCGCGGATTCGGGATCAGCACGCTGGTGCCGCCGCTGCGCATGCCCAGCAGGCAGCAGACCGTCAGCGCAAAGATGTGGTACAGCGGCAGCGCAGTGATGGTGATGGGCTGGTCGATATGTGCGCCCTTGTTCAGCGCCGGCTGCATCCACGCCTCGGACTGCAGCACGTTGGCCACCACGTTACGGTGCAGCAGCACCGCCCCCTTGGAGATGCCGGTAGTGCCGCCCGTGTACTGCAGGAAGGCGATGTCATCCGGGCCGGTGGTGGCCGGCTGCAGCGTCAGCTTGCGGCCTTCGGCCAGCACGCTGTTGAAGCGCACGCAGGTGGGCAGCTCCCACGCCGGCACCATCTTCTTGACGTTGCGCACCACGAAATTGACGATCGCTCCCTTCAGCCCGCCCAGCATGTCGCCCATGCTGGCCACCACCACGTGCTTGACCGGGGTCTTGGCCAGCACCTGCTGCAGCGTGGAGGCAAAGTTCTCCAGGATCACGATGGCCTCGGCGCCGCTGTCCTTGAGCTGGTGCTCGAGCTCGCGCGGGGTGTAGAGCGGGTTGACGTTGACCACCACGAAGCCCGCGCGCAGCACCGCCGCCAGCACCACCGGGTACTGCAGCACGTTCGGCATCATGATCGCCACCCGTGCGCCGGGACGCAGCCCGCGCGACTGCAGCCAGGCGGCAAAGTGCGTCGAGAGCTGGTCCAGTTCGCCGTAGGTGATGGCCTTGTCCATGCAGATGAAGGCCTTGCGGTCGGCATAGGTGCGGAAAGACGCCTCGAGCAGCGCGGCAAGCGAGCGGAACTGGCTGGCATCGATCTCGGCGGGGACGCCGGCCGGGTAGTGTTTCAGCCAAATTCTTTCCATAGCACCGTCTCCTGATTTCTGAATGGTCGTTCGATTTTGCCGAGATGCTAAACGTGCGCCCCGGTTAAAACAACAACTTAGACGAAGTCCTCAGGGCCACCGGACAGGCCTTGGTGCCCCTGACGGGCATTATGCGCCACCGATCGGGCGCAAGTAGGGGGATAACCCCTAGTGAGGCAAATCCGCACTCAGCCGCCGCTGGGCAGCGCCAGTTTCATCATGCTGGCGGCAAGCTCCTGCGCCAGCGTCTCCGGGTCCATGCGGCCGGGTTCATGCCAGGTGTAGAGGAACCCCACCACGCTGCCGATCGCATGGGCCGTCACGCGTGCGTCGCCGAAGGCGAACACGCCATCGCGCTTGCCCTCTTCCAGCAGCGCATAGAGATCGCGATAGAAGTCCCGCGCCATGCTGTCGAGCCACGCCACGGTGTCAGGGCGCAGGTACTGGTTGTCGCGAAAGCTCAGCGTGGCCGGCACATGGCAGGCGACGCAGCGCCGCGCCATCTCGAGCAGGCACGCCTGCAGGCGCTCGCGCACCGGCAGCGCCGGGTCCGCGGTCTCGCGGATCACGGGCAGGCAGGTCTGGGCCGACTCGCGGCACAGGATGTCGAAGATCTCGTACTTGTCAGTAAAGTAGTAGTAGACCGCCGGCTTGGTCACGCCCAGCGCGCGGCACAGGTCGTTCATGGTCATGCCGGGATAGCCCTTGCTGTAGAAGAGCTGCGCGGCGGTATCGAGGATCTGGCGGCGGCGGGCCTCCTGGCGCTCGGCAATATGCGGGCGGGCCGGCTGCGGCTCTGGCAGGGTGCTCAACGGCGGGTTCAGCGGTGCGGATCTGGGTGCAATCGACATGATGCAATTCTCGCATGGCGGGCTCGCTACGCCAGTCCTGTCGAGCCCTTGCCTGGCGCCGCGGTCTGCGGCGCCAAAGGGAAAAGGGAAAACGGCCCGATTGACGCGAATACCCGATCACCCCAGAATCTTACCCAACGGTAAATAAATGTACCAACGAGTACATACCCGCACTGCGCCCTGCACAACAGACGCCATCAACGCTCCCGCATCATGACGACCCACAAGCTCCTGATCGCCAATCGCGGCGAAATCGCCATCCGGATCGCGCGGGCCGCCGCGGCCATGGGCATCCCCAGCGTCGCGCTGTACAGCGAAGACGACCGCGACGCGCTGCACGTGCGCAAGACCGACACTGCGGTGGCGCTGCCCGGCACTGGTCCGCGCGCCTACCTCGACATTGCCGCCGTGGTGGACGCCGCGCGGCGGGCGGGCTGCGGCATGGTGCACCCCGGCTACGGCTTCCTGTCCGAGAACGCCGACTTTGCGCAGGCCTGCCTGGACGCCGGGCTGGTCTTCGCCGGTCCTGCGCCCGACGTGCTGCGCCTGTTCGGCGACAAGGCCCGCGCCCGCGCGCTGGCGCGCGAGCATGGCGTGCCGGTCGTGCCCGGCACCGCTGGCCCGACCTCGCTGGAGCAGGCGCGGGCCTTCTTCGCCAGCCCCGACGGGCAAGCGGGCATGATGATCAAGGCGCTCGCCGGCGGCGGCGGGCGCGGCATGCGCGCCGTGCATCGCGCTGCCGCGATCGACGAGGCCTATGCACGCTGCGTCTCGGAAGCGAGCGGCGCATTCGGCAATGGCGCGGTCTATGTGGAGCGCATCGTCGCCGCACCGCGCCATATCGAGATCCAGGTGGTTGCAGACGCCGAGGGCCGCGTGCTGACGCTGGGCGAGCGCGAATGCAGCCTGCAGCGCCGCCACCAGAAGCTGGTGGAGATCGCCCCCAGCCCGTCATTGGATGACGCACTGCGCGCAAGGCTGGCCGATGCCGCCGCCACACTGGCGCGCGCCGCCGCCTATCGCGGCATCGGCACGTTCGAATTCCTGGTGGCAGACGGCGGCGCTGGCGGCCCATCGTTCTGGTTCATGGAGGCCAACCCGCGCCTGCAGGTCGAGCACACGGTGACCGAGATGGTGACCGGCGTCGACCTCGTGCAAACCCAGCTGGCCATCGCCGCCGGCGCACGCCTGGCCGACCTGGGCCTGGAGCAGGCACCCGCGCCGCGCGGCATCGCGGTGCAGTTGCGCATCAATGCCGAGCACCTCGACGCGCAGGGCCAGCTGCGCCCGGCCAGCGGCACGCTGACGGCGTTCGAGCCGCCCAATGGGCCAGGCGTGCGCGTGGACAGCGCGGGCTTTGCCGGCATGACGGCGAATCCGCGCTTCGATTCGCTGCTGGCCAAGCTGATCGTGCACGAACCCGGGGGCGACTACGCGCGTGCGCTGGCGGTCGCCTACCGCGCGCTGTGCGAGTTCCGCATCGAAGGCATCGATACCAACCGCCGCTTGCTGCAGGACCTGCTGCAGCTGGACGACGTGCGCCGCAATGCCGTGCACACGCAGTACCTGGACCAGGCGCTGGCTGCACTGGCGACTGCCGAGGCCGACCACCCGGTGCTGCACGCGCCGCCCGCCCTCGCCGACGGCGCGCTGGCCGATGCGGACCAGGCGCTGGCCGACCTCCCCGACGACGCCATCGCCGTGCCGGCGCCCATGGACGGCGCGCTCGCCGCCATCCACGTGTGCGAAGGCGACACGGTCAGGCGCGGCCAGCCGCTGGCCATCATCGAAGCGATGAAGATGGAGCATCCGCTGGAGGCGCCCGCCGCCGGCACGGTGCTGCGCGTGCTGGCCGTTGCAGGTGCCACGCTGCGCGCCGGGGCCGCGGTGATCGTGCTGGCGCCCGGCGACGATGCCGGCCATGCCGCCGAGACCGCCGCAGCGGCCGACCTCGGCCATGTGCGCGCGGACCTTCGCGAAACGCTGGAGCGCCACGCCCTTGGCCACGACGCCGCACGCGCCCAGGCCGTCACCAGGCGCCACGCCCAGGGTGGCCGCACGGCGCGCGAGAACATCGCCCAGCTGTGCGACGACAACTCCTTCATCGAGTACGGCGCGCTCGCCATCGCCGCGCAACGGCAGCGCCGCAGCGTCGAGGACCTGGTCAGCGCCACGCCCGCCGACGGCATCGTCACCGGTATCGGCACCGTCAACGCGGCGCGCTTTCCCGGTGCCGATGCGCGCTGCATGGTGCTGGCCTACGACTACACCGTGCTGGCCGGCACGCAGGGCTTCTATGGCCACAAGAAGCTGGACCGGATGCTGGCGCTGGCGCGCCAGTGGCAGGTGCCGGTGGTGCTGTTTGCCGAGGGCGGCGGCGGCCGGCCGGGCGATACCGACATGCCGGTGGTGGCCGGGCTGGACTGCACCTCGTTCATCCAGTTCGCGCGGCTGTCGGGCCAGGTGCCGCTGGTGGGCATCGTGTCCGGCCGCTGCTTTGCCGGCAACGCCGCGCTGCTGGGCTGCGCCGACGTCATCATCGCCACGCGCAGCGCCACCATCGGCATGGGCGGGCCGGCCATGATTGAAGGCGGCGGGCTGGGCGTGTTCGCGCCCGAGGAAGTGGGCCCGGTCAGCGTGCAGGGGCCCAACGGCGTGATCGACGTGCTGGTCGATGACGAAGCGGCCGCGGTCGATGCCGCGCAACGCTACCTGTCCTACTTCCAGGGCGACGTCCATGACTGGCAGGCGGATGACCCGCGCCACCTGCGCCACGCCATCCCCGAGAACCGCCTGCGCAGCTACGACATGCGCGCGGTGATCGCCGCCATGGCGGACAGCGGCTCGGTGCTGGAGCTGCGCGCGGCGTTCGGCACCGGCATCATCACCGCACTGATCCGCATCGAAGGCCGCGCCTTCGGCTGCATCGCCAACAACCCGCGCCACCTCGGCGGCGCCATCGACAGCGCCGCCGCCGACAAGGCCGCGCGCTTCATGCAGCTGTGCGACGCGCACGGGCTGCCGATGGTGTCGCTGTGCGACACCCCGGGCTTCATGGTCGGGCCGCAGGCCGAGAAAACCGCCACGGTGCGGCACGTGTCGCGCCTCTTTGTCACCGCTGGCGCGCTGCGCGTGCCGTTCTTCACGGTGGTGCTGCGCAAGGGCTACGGGCTGGGCGCGCAGGCCATGGCCGGCGGCAGCTTTGCCGCGCCCTTCTTCACCGCGGCCTGGCCCAGCGGCGAGTTCGGCGCAATGGGCATCGAGGGCTCGATCCGGCTGGGTTTTCGCAAGGAGCTGGAGGCCGTGGCCGACCCCGACGAGCGCGCGGCGTTGTTCGCGCGCATGGTCGACGGCGCCTACCAGCGCGGCCGCGCGCTCAACATGGCCAGCCACCTGGAGATCGATGCGGTGATCGACCCTGCCGACACGCGGCGCTGGCTGCTGCGCGGGCTGGCCTCGGTGCCGCCGGGGAGCCTCGGCCGCCTGGCCAACGCACCGAGACGTTTCATCGATACCTGGTAAGCGGCGCGCGCGGCGGCGGCTTAGTTGGCCGCGGTCTTGCCGCCCGCGGTCAGCGTGCCGGTGCGCGTGGCCGGCGGCACCAGCCGCTGCAGCGCGGCCTCGCGCTCGGCGGCGGGCAGCGCGCCGATACGGGCGGCCTCGTCATAGAAGCGCTGCCAGTCGCCGTTGCACTGCGCCAGCAACGCGGTGAAGGCCGGCACCCACTGCTGGTAGGTGGCCACCGCGGCCAGGTGGGCGTTGGTCAGCGGCTGGTCGAACCAGCGGTCATAGCCGCTGAATCCGCCCCACTCCGTGCGCAGCCGCGCGTACTCGGTGCGCAGGTCGGCGAAGATTTTGGCCTTGCCCTCTCGCTTGGCGCCGTCATCGAGCGGGGTCTGGTACAGCGCCACCAGCCGGTCGCGCGTGCCCAGCAACAGCGCGCGGAACTGCTGGCGCCGGGCATCGTACTGCCGATAGCTGGCGCGCGCGTCCTCCGACGCATCCTCGGCCAGCCAGCGCTCCACGCCCGCGGCTTCCACCGCGGTGGCGAAGGACTCGTTGAAGGCGGTGTCGTTGCGCACGTACACCACCTGGTGCGCCAGTTCGTGGAAGATCAGCCGCGCCAGTTCGCCCTCGGGCAGATAGACGAAGGTATTGAGCAGCGGGTCGTCGAAATAGCCCAGCGTCGAATAGGCGGGGATGCCAGCCACGTACGTCTCAAACCCGTCGCGGCGCAATCCCTGCGCATACTGCTCGGCATCGGACTGGGCGTAGTAGCCGCGGTAGCTGATGCAGCCGACGATGGGGAAGCACCACTTGCGCAGGTCCATCGACAGCTCGGGCGTGGCGAACACGCTCCACACCACATAGGGCCGGTGCAGGTTGGCGTAGCGGCGGTAGCTGCCGTTCTCGGGCAGCTTCAGTTCGCGCGAGGCGAAGTCGCGCATGCGGCCGGCCAGCGCCAGCCGCTGCGCCAGGCGCGCATCGTTGGCGTCGCGCGCGCTGGCGATGGCGTCGGTCAGCGGTTGTGCCTGGGCCATCACGCCCAAGTGGCCGCCGATCGACTGCGCGTAGTAGCCGACGGCCTCACACCCGGCCGTCACCAGGACCACCGCGGTGAGGCCGGTCGCCGCCAGGAGTGCCGCCCAGCGCCGGCGGCCAGGCTGCGGCGTCATGCCGGCCGGACTGCCCCTTCCGTGCAGGCCTCGACCTGCACCAGGCAGTCATAGAACACCGGCGCGCGGCCCAGGTCGGTCAGGCGCTGGCTGGTCAGCTCATTGGCGTTCTTGCCGTCCGAAGCCAGCTTCTTCCACCAGATCGACAGGCCCACCACCAGCCCGCGCCGGGCGCGGTCGGTGACGCGGGCGCGCGCCACCATGCTGCCGCGGTCGTTGAAGACGCGCACCATGGCGCCGTGCACGATGCCGCGCTCGGCGGCGTCAGCCGGGTGGATGTCCAGGTGCGGCTCGCCCTCGGTGGCGCGCAGGCTGTCGACGTTGACGAAGGAGCTGTTGAGGAAGTTGCGCGCCGGCGGCGAGATCATCGCCAGCGGATAGCGCGCCGCAAGTTCGGGCGCGGTCAGCGGCGCCTCGTACTGCGGCACGTAGTCAGGCAGCGGGTCGAGGCCGTCGCGCGCCATCGGCTCCGAATAGAACTGGCACTTGCCCGATACGGTCGGGAAGCCACCCTCGGCGAACGGCGCCGCCGGCAGCGCCAGCTTCTGCCAGCCCTGCTCCTTCAATGATTCCCAGCTGATGCCGGCCGCGCGCGCATCGCCCGGAATGATGGCCTGCGCGGCGATGGCCTCGTCGCTGTCGGCAAAGCACGCTTCAGTGAAGCCCAGGCGCTGCGCCAGCCGGCGGAAGATCTCGGTATTGGGCAGGGCCTCGCCCATCGGCGCGATGGCGGCGTTGTTGGCCAGGAAATAGGTGTGGCCGTAGGCCTTGTGCACGTCGGTGTGCTCAAGCTGCGTGGTCGCCGGCAGCAGGATGTCGGCATAGTCGGCGGTGTCGGTGCGGAAGTGCTCCAGCACCACCGTGAACAGGTCCTCGCGAGCGAAGCCCGCGGCGACCTTGCCGGATTCCGGCGCCACCGCGACCGGGTTGCTGTTGTAGACCACCACGGCCTCGATGCGCGGCGCGCCGGGCGCCGGCTCGGCCAGCAGCGCGTCGCCGATGGTGCTCATGTTGACGATGCGCGGCAGCTGCTGCGGCCAGCCAGGCAGCAGGTCGGGGCGCTGCAGGGCGGCTTCGTTGATCGGGAAGAAGCCCGAGGTCGACAGCTGCAGCCCGCCCGCGGGCTGGCGCCAGGCGCCCACCAGCGACGGCAGGCACGCCACCGCGCGCACCGCCTGGCCGCCGCCGTGCACGCGCTGCATGCCGTAGTTCAGGCGGATCGCCACCGGCTGACGCTCGCGCACCGCCAGCTGGCCGTAGAGGCCGGCCAGCCATTCGATGTCCTCGGCCGGGATGGCGCAGATCTCGGCCGCGCGTGCCGGGGTGTAGGCCTGCGCGCGCTCGCGCAGCGCCTCGAAGCCGACGGTGTGGCGTTCGATGTAGTCGTGGTCGAGCAGGTCGTCGCGGATCAGCACATGGATCAGCGCCAGCGCCAGCGCGCCGTCGGTGCCGGGCATCGGCGCGATATGGCGGAGGCACTTCTCGGCGCTCAGCGAGCGGTACGGGTCGATCGCGACCAGCGTGGCGCCGCGCCGCTTGGCTTCCTGCGCGCGGGTCCAGAAATGCAGGTTGGAGGCAATCGGGTTGCCGCCCCAGATGATCACCAGCCTGGCATCGACCACGTGCTCCATGTCCATGCCCACGCTGGCGCCGTAGGTGTAGCGCAGCGCGGTGGCGCCGGCGCTGGCGCAGATGGTGCGGTCCAGCCGCGACGCGCCCAGCTTGTTGAAGAAGCGCGCGGCCATGCTCTCGCCCTGCACCAGCCCCATGGTGCCGGCGTAGCTGTACGGCACGATCGCCTGCGGATCGCGCGCCGCGATCGCCTGCAGGCGGGTGGCGATGGTGTCGAGCGCCTCGTCCCAGGAGATCGGCGCGAACTTCCCTTCGCCCTTCCTGCCGATGCGCTTCATCGGTGTCAGCAGCCGGTCCGGGTGGTAGGTGCGCTCGGTGTAGCGCGACACCTTGGTGCACAGCACGCCCTGCGTGCCGGGATGGTCGGGATCGCCCGCTACCTTGACGGCACGGCCGTCCTCGACGGTGACGAGCAAGGCACAAGTGTCGGGGCAGTCATGCGGGCAGGCGGCGCGGACAATGCGGGAAGCCATGGGGTCTCCGGGCGGGGTGTGTTGTTTTTTCGTTCGGTCGTACGGAACTGGAGATGCCGGCGCAGGCGCGCTGGTAGCGGCGCCCGAGCCGCGCCGGCGGGCGGCGCTTTCCCGGCCGTGCGGGGGGATGGCGGGGAGTATCTCGATCCGATTGTATTCGATTATGATGTGCCGGCGCGCTGCCGGCACAGACCGGTACGCGCACCATGCCGCACGACGTGAGCAATTCGCCGGCGAGAGACCGGCCGACGCGGCAAACGGGTAATCGAACCACATTTCGCGGGGGGTTTATGTCGTTCCGATCCGGGGTCAATGGCCGGCTTGCCGGCCTGCTGGTGGCGTGCGCCATCGGCACGGGTGGCGCATCCTGCGCTGCCTTCGCGGCCAACACGGCGGGCATCCCCGCCACATCCGAAAACGGCGTCACCGCCGACACCATCCTGCTGGGCCAGTCCGCCGCGCTGACCGGCCCGACCGCCGTGCTCGGCAAGCAGATGAACTCGGGCGCACGGCTGTATTTCGACCATATCAACCAGCAGGGCGGCATCCACGGCCGCAAGATCCGGTTGGAGGCGCTAGACGACTACTACGAACCCGAGCCCGCCGCCAGGAACACCAGGAAGCTGATCGAGGAAGACCGCGTCTTCGCCCTCTTCGGCTATGTCGGCACGCCCACCAGCCAGGCCGCGCTGCCGCTGGCAATCCAGGCCAGGGTGCCGTTCTTTGGCCCGTACACCGGGGCGCAGTCGCTGCGCGAGCCGCGCAGCCGCTACGTCTTCCATGTGCGCGCCGGCTACAACGAGGAAACCGCGGCCATCCTGCGCCAGATCCAGACCACCGGGCTCAGGCGCGTGGCCGTGGTCTACAACGAGGACGCCTACGGCAAGGCCGGACTGGATGGTCTGGAGCGCGCGCTCAAGGCCGCGCCCGACAGCGGCGTGCAGATCGTCGCGCGCGAACCCGTGGTCCGCAACACCACGGAAATCGGCGACGCCATCCAGGGTTCGATGAAGGCCAGGCCCGACGCCGTGGTGATGATCAGTGCCTACCGCACCGCCGGCGCCTTCGTGAAGGAAGCGCTGCGCCGCGGCTACAACGGCCAGTTCTACAACGTCTCCTTCGTCGGCACGCAGGCGCTGGCCAACGAGGTCGGCGCGCAGGGCAGCGGCGTGATCATCTCGCAGGTGATGCCGCACCCGGGCAACGCCACGCTGCCGATCGTGCGGGAGTACCTGCGCCTGCTGCAGGCCGCCGGCAAGCCCAGTGAATTCGACTACGCCAGCATCGAAGGCTTTATCGCCGCCAAGGCGTTCACCGAGGGCCTGCGCCGCGCGGGCAAGGACCTGACGCGCGAAAAGCTGGTGACCGCCCTCGAGTCAATGCGCAGCTATGACCTCGGCGGGTTTATCGTCAACTTCACGCCGGAGAATCACGTGGGCTCGAAGTTCGTGGAGATGACGATCATCAATTCGAAGGGGCAGGTGATCCGCTGAGACTCAAGGTTTTCTCCTCCCTCGCGCAGGGAGGAGAAAACCAGGGCCCTACTCCATGTCGTTCAGGTGACACGCCGAGAACCGCATCGGCGCAATCTCCTTCAGCAGCGGCTGCTCTTCCCGGCAACGCGGCATCGCATGCGGGCAGCGCGGGTGGAAATGGCAGCCTGGCGGCGGGTTCAGCGGCGACGGGATCTCGCCGCGGATCGCCACATAGGTCTTGCGGGCCACCTCCAGCTTGGGCGCCTCGGCCAGCAGGGCCTGGGTATAGGGATGGTTGGGCGCGGCGAACACGTCTTCGGTCGGCGCGGATTCCACCACCCGCCCCAGGTACATGATCACCACGCGGTCGCTGATGTGCTTGACCACGCCCAGGTCATGGCTGATGAACAGGTAGGTCAGGTTCAGGTCTTCACGCAGGCGCATGAACAGGTTCAGCACCTGGGCCTGGATCGACACATCCAGCGCCGCCACCGACTCGTCGCACACCAGGAACTCGGGCTTCACCGCCAGCGCCCGGGCAATGCCGATGCGCGCGCGCTGCCCGCCGGAAAACTGGTGCGGAAAGCGCCGCAGCACGGTCGGGTCCATGCCCACGCGCACCAGCATGTCTTCCACATAGCCCTTCTGCGCGCCGCGCTCGACCATGCCGTGCACCACCGGCGCCTCGCCCACGATATCCAGCACGCGCAGCCGCGGATTGAGCGAGGCGTACGGGTCCTGGAAGATCATCTGGATCGCCAGCTGCTTCTCGCGGCGCTTGTCGGGCGGCAGGTGGTCCAGGTTGATGCCGCGCCACAGGCGCTCGCCCTCGGTCAGCGAGTGCAGGCCCACGGCCATGCGCCCGAGCGTGGACTTGCCGCAGCCGGACTCGCCGACCAGGCCCACCACTTCGCCGGCGCGGATGCTCAGGTCGACGCGGTCGACCGCGTGCACCACCTCGTCGTGCGCATGGGCGCCGAACAGGTTGGCGATGCGCGCGGCGGTGTCGAGCGACTTGACGAAGCGCTTGGACACGCCGCGCAGCTCCAGGATCGGCGCGCTCGGCGTGCCCCCCTCTTCCGCTGCAGGATTCGTCATCGGTCGGGATTGCAGTTCAGTTGCGCTCATGCTGCCTCCTGGTTGGCCAGCACCGGATGGAAGCAGCGCAGGCGGCGGCCGTCGGCGGCGGTCTCCAGCGGCGGCTCGGTCTTGCAGGCAGCGGTGGCGTAGGGACAGCGTTCGCGGAACGCACAGCCGCCCGGCAGGTTCAGCAGCGACGGCGTCATGCCCGGGATCTGCCGCAGCGGCGTGCCGCGCGGATTGCGCGACGGCGCCGAGCTGATCAGCCCGTGGGTGTAGGGGTGTTCGGGGTGTTCCAGCACCTGGCGCACGTCGCCGGCCTCGACGATCTTGCCGGCGTACATCACGCACACGGTATCGGCCAGCCCCGCCACCACCGACAGGTCGTGCGTGATCCAGATCAGCGCCGTACCCGATTCGCGGCACAGGGTCTGCATCTCGTACAGGATCTGGCCCTGGATGGTGACGTCCAGCGCGGTGGTCGGTTCGTCGGCAATGATCAGGTCGGGCTTGTTCAGCAGCGCGATCGCGATCGCCACGCGCTGGCGCATGCCGCCCGAGAACTGGTGCGGATAGGCCTGCAGGCGCTCGTCCGGCGACGGGATGCCGACCCGCGCCAGCGCATTGCGCGCGCGTTCGCGCGCCACCGCCTTGCCCACCTTTTCATGCGCCAGGACCGCCTCGATCATCTGCGTGTCGATGCGCAGGACCGGGTTCAGCGTCATCATCGGGTCCTGGAAGATCATCGCGATGCGGTTGCCGCGCACGTCGCGCTGCTGCGCGGGCGTGAGCGCGCGCAGGTCGCGGGTGATGCCGTCGCGGCTGGTCAGCGCGATGCGGCCGTCGACGATCTTCCCGGGCGGGTCGATCAGGCCCATGATCGAATAGCCGGTCATGGACTTGCCCGAGCCGGACTCGCCCACCAGCCCCATGATCTCGCCGCGGCCCACGGTGAAGGACACGTCGTCGACCGCCTTGGCGATGCCGCCGCGCGTGTGGAATTGCGTCTTCAGGTGTTCAACCACCAACGTCGGTTGTGCCATGTTCCGCTCCTGGTTATTGCGTCTGCAGGCGCGGGTTGAGGACATCGCGCAGCTGGTCGGCCACCAGGTTCATCGCCACGATGGTGACCACCAGCGCGATGCCCGGGAAGAAGCTGATCCAGTACTTGCCCGACAGCATGTACTGCTGCCCGTTGGAGATCAGCGATCCCAGCGAGGGCTCGGTGACCGGCACGCCCAGCCCGAGGAAGGACAGCGTCGCTTCCAGCGTGATCGCCGAGGCCACCTGCAGCGCCGCGATCACGATCAGCGGCGGCAGGCAGTTGGGCAGCAGGTGGCGGAACATGATGCGCATCGGCGGCAGGCCCAGGCAGGTGGCGGCCTCGATATATTCCTTGCGGCGCTCCACCAGCGCGGCGCTGCGCGTGGTGCGGGCGTAGTAGGCCCACTGCACCGCCACCAGCGCGATCACGATATTGCCCAGGCCCGGGCGCAGGAAGGCCAGCAGGATCAGCGCCAGCAGGATCGGCGGGAACGACAGCTGCAGGTCGGCCACGCGCATGATGAAGGCCTCGGTGCGCCCGCCCAGGAAGCCGGCCAGCAGGCCGAGCGTGGCGCCCAGCAGCAGCGCGATCACGGTGCTGACCACGCCCACGCCGATGCTGATGCGCAGGCCGTACATCACCGCCGACAGGATGTCGCGGCCCTGCTCGTCCGAACCCAGCAGGAAGGTCATGCCGGTGCCGGCCTGCTCGCCCGGCGCCAGGCGCGCGTCGAGCACGTCCAGCGTGGCCAGGTCATAGGGGTTCTGCGGCGCCAGCCACGGCGCGAAGATGGCGATCAGGATGATGATGACCAGCGTGGCCAGTCCGGCCACGGCAATCTTGCTGGAGAAGAACTCCGCGGCAAAGCGCCGCCACGGCGATTGTTCGCGCGCCGCGGCGGGCGGCGGGGTCTTGTCCTCTTGTTCTACAGATACGGCACTCATGGCTCAGCCCTTGTTGTCGGCAATGCGCACGCGCGGATCGAGCATGCTGTAGATGATGTCCACCACCAGGTTGATCAGGATGAACAGCGTCACGATCACCATCAGGTAGGCGACGATCACCGGCCGGTCCAGCAGCTGGATCGAGTCGATGATGAGCTTGCCCATGCCGGGCCAGGCGAAGATGGTCTCGGTCACGATCGCAAACGCGATGATCGAGCCGAACTGCAGCGCGATCACCGTGACGATCGGGATCAGGATGTTCTTCAGCACATGCACGCCGACAATGCGCGTGTTCGACAGGCCCTTGGCGCGCGCGAACTTGACGTAGTCCTGCATCATCGCCTCCTGCGTGCCGGCGCGCGTGAGCCGGATCACCATGGCGATATTCAGGAGCGACAGCGTTACCGCCGGCAGGATCAGGTGGCGGATGCCGTCGGCAGTCAGGAAGCTGAGCGGGATGCCGAGCACGCGCACGGTCTCGCCGCGCCCGTTGGAGGGCAGCCAGCCGAGCTGCACCGCGAACACCATGATCAGCATCAGCCCGACCCAGAAGGTGGGCAGCGAGAAGCCCAGGATCGACACCGCCATGATCGACTTGCCGGCCATGCCCTTGGGCCGCAGCCCGGCCCACAGGCCCAGCGGGATGCCCAGCACGATCGCCAGCAGGATCGCGCAGATGGCCAGCTCCATGGTGGCGGGCATGCGCTCGAAGATCAGCTTGAGCGCCGGCGTGCCGTGCGCGAACGAGGTGCCCAGGTTGCCTTGCAGCGCATTCTGCAGGAACACCCAGTACTGCTCCCACAGCGGCTTGTCCAGGCCCAGCGCCGCGATGGTGCGCTTGATGTCCTCCTGGTCGGCCTGCGGGTTGATCAGGATGTCGACGGGATTGCCGATGGCAAAGACGCCGAGGAAAACCAGCAGCGACATGACGAAGAGCACGACCACGCTCTGCATCAGGCGCCGGATGATAAAGACCAGCATGTTCGAACCACTTTCCTTTCGCGCGCGAATGCACGCCACGCCCGGGCCGCGCCGTGGCGCTTCCCGGGTGTGGCGCGGCAGCCATGCGCGGCACCGCAAACTCGGCCAGCAGACCATCCGCCGGCCGAGGCTCCTGTTGTCTGGGCTGACCGGAGCTTACTGGGGCTTGAAGTTATGCGCGTAGGTGCGCTCGTCGGTACGCGGCACGTAGACGATGCCCTTTTGCGTGGCCCAGGTGGTCACCTGCTGGTGGATCGGGATGATACCGCCATCGTTGATCGCGATCGCGGTGGCCTCCTGCAGCAGCTTGGAGCGCTCGTTGTCGTCCACGGTGGACAGCGCCTTCTCCAGCACCACGTCCATCTTGGGGTTGCAGTACTCGCCCCAGTTGGTGGTGCCGAAGCCCTTCTTGCTGTCCTCGCACGCCAGCAGCGCGCGCAGCGGCGAGCTGACCTCGCCGGTCTGCGCGCCCCAGCCCAGCAGCCCGAACGACCACTCGTGCTTGATGCCCTTGGACGAGTACGTCGCCATCGGCATGCCTTCGACCTTGGTGGCGATGCCGATCCGGGTCAGGTTCTGCGCAATGGTCTGCGCGATCTTCTCGTCGTTGACGTAGCGGTTGTTGGGCGTGTGCAGCGTCACGCCGAAGCCGTTCGGGAAGCCGGCCTCGGCCAGCAGCTTCTTGGCGGCCTCGGGGTCGTACTTGACCGTCTTCAGGTTGGGGTTGTAGCCGAACAGCGTCGGCGGCACCAGGTTGTTGGTCGGCTCGGACAGGCCTTCCATCAGGCGGTCCTTGATGCCCTGCCGGTTGATCGCCATGCTGATGGCATTGCGCACGCGCGCGTCCTTCAGCGGGTTCTTGTCCAGCGGTGCGCCTTCCTTCGTCGTGACATAGGGCGACTTGTCGCGCTTGGCATCGAAATACAGGTAGATCACGCGGTGCGAGATCTTGGAGAAGAACGACAGCTTGGGATCCTGGCGCACCTTGGGCAGGTCAGGCGTGGGCACGTTCTCGATCGCCTGCACGTCGCCCGACAGCAGCGCCGCCAGTCGCGTCGCCGGATTGGGGATGAAGCGCAGCGTGACCTTGTCCCAGGCCGGCTTGGCGCCCCAGTAGTCGTTGTTGCGCACCAGCTCGACCCGGTCGTCGCGGGCATAGCTGACGAACTTGAACGGCCCGGTGCCGACCATGCCCTTGCCCTGCGCGAAGTCATCCGAGCTCAGCCCCTGCGTCGCCTTCTTCTGCACGATGAAGATCGACGTGAGGTCGTTCAGCATCAGCGGATAAGGCTGGTTGGTGGTCAGCTGGATGGTGTGCTTGTCGATGATCTTCTTGTTGACGATCGCCTTGGTGTAGACATCGAACTTGCCCGGGCTGTTCTGGATGGTGGCCGGGCGGTCCAGCGACCAGATCACGTCTTCGGCGGTCAGCTCGGAGCCGTCGTGGAACTTCACGCCCTTGCGGATCTTGAATTCCCAGGTGAGGTTGTTGACCAGCTTCCACGACTCGGCCAGGCCCGGGATGATGCGGCTGTCCGGGTCCATCTTGGTCAGCGAGTCAAAGATATGCTCGGAGACGTTGATGTTGGAGAACAGGTTGTAGAAGTGCGGATCCATCGAGGTTGGCGGCGAACTCATGGCCAGTTTGAGGTCCGCGGCCTGGGCGGTGCCGGCGAGCGCCAGGCCAAGGGCCCCGGCTACCGCCACCACACCAATTGCCTTCTTGAAAGTGCGAAGGGACATCGCGCAATTCTCCCTGTAGGAAGTGAAGCAGACGTTTTAGGATCGGCAATGCGCCGCGCCGCGGGTCACGCGGCGGCGCTGCGTTTTGGTGCGGTTTGGGGTGCGGTTGCGCATCACAAAGCGACGAATTTGCCGGCCGGGCACTTCAAGCATGAACTGTTCCAGCAGTGCGCATGTCGCGGCAATGCGGGGAAACCCACCCGCGCTGGCATATTGCACTGCGCCAACCTGGCAAGCGCGCAGGAAATCGCCGCATTTTGGCGCTTTGCGGAGAGGCATCGTATGATCGGGGTATCCAACGCTAACGCCCCTAACGTCCAGGGCAGCCAGGCATCATGAAGCTCATCCCCGAAATCCTGCAGGCACAAGCCGAAATCCGCGCGATCCGGCGCGACATCCACGCCCACCCGGAACTCTGCTTCGAAGAACAGCGCACTGCCGACGTGGTCGCGCAGAACCTGGAATCGTGGGGCATCGAAGTGCATCGCGGCCTGGGCACCACAGGCCTGGTGGGCGTGATCCGCAACGGCAACAGCCCGCGCACCATCGGCCTGCGCGCCGACATGGACGCGCTGCCGCTGCAGGAAGCGAACACCTTTGATCACCGCTCGCAGCACACCGGCAAGATGCACGCCTGCGGCCACGACGGCCACACCGCCATGCTGCTCGGCGCGGCGCGCTACCTGGCGCAGCATAAGCCCTTCGACGGCACCGTGCACCTGATTTTCCAGCCGGCCGAGGAAGGCGGCGGCGGCGCCCGCGAAATGATCAAGGACGGGCTGTTCGAGCGCTTTCCGTGCGACGCGGTGTTCGGCGTGCACAACTGGCCGGGCATGCCGGTCGGCTCGTTCGGCACGCGCGCGGGCCCGCTGATGGCATCGAGCAACGAGTTCCGCATCGTGGTGCGCGGCAAGGGTGCGCATGCGGCCATGCCCAACAACGGCAACGACCCGGTCTTCACCGCTGCGCAGATCGTGTCGGCGCTGCAGGGCATCATCACGCGCAACAAGCGCCCGATCGATACCGCGGTGATCTCGGTCACGCAGTTCCACGCAGGCGACGCCACCAATATCGTGCCGGACCAGGCCTGGATCGGCGGCACGGTGCGCACGTTCACGGTGCCGGTGCTGGACCTGATCGAACGGCGCATGGAAGAAGTGGCGCGCGCGGTGGCGGCGGCATTCGACTGCACCATCGGATACGAATTCCACCGCAACTATCCGCCGACCATCAACAGCGAGGCCGAGACCGGCTTTGCGGCCACGGTCGCCGCGGAACTGGTCGGTGCGGACAACGTCGACAGCAATATCGAGCCCACCATGGGCGCCGAGGACTTCTCGTTCATGCTGCAGCACAAGCCGGGCTGCTACCTGTTCCTGGGCAACGGCGACGGCGGCCATCGCGACGCCGGCCATGGCATCGGGCCCTGCATGCTGCACAACCCGAGCTACGATTTCAACGACGAACTGCTGCCGGTCGGCTCGACGTTCTTCGTGCGGCTGGTGGAAAAGTGGCTGGCGCCTGCGTGACGTTACGTACCTGAGCACAGCACAACGATAAAAAACCGGGGAGCATCCGCGATGGGCCGCCTGGCGCTGGATCGCGAGACAGCGCGCAGCTTCGCGCGCGTGGCGCTGGACAATATCCTGCGCCGCTATCCGTACAAGCTGGACCACATGATGGCCAGTGCCGGTGACCTGGCCGAACCGTCGGCCTGGCATCCGGTCTTCTGCGGCAGCTACGACTGGCACTCCAGCGTGCACATGCACTGGTTGCTGGCGCGGCTGCTGGCGCTGTCGCCGGACCTGGAGGAGGCGCCCCGCATCCGCGCAACGCTGGCCGCCCAACTGCGTCCAGAGCACATCGCGGTCGAACTGGCCTACTTCCAGCAGCCCCTTTCGCGCACCTTCGAACGCCCCTATGGCTGGGGCTGGATGCTGAAACTGCAGGCGGAGTTGCTGGCGCTGGCGCGGCAGGACGCCCAGGCAGCCACCTGGGCCGAGGCATGCGCGCCGCTGGCATCGCACCTGTCACGGCAACTGGCGGATTTCCTGGATGCAGCGGTATTCCCGGTGCGCACCGGCACCCATTACAACAGCGCCTTCGCTCTGGTGATGGCCATGGCCTATGCGCGCGCACACCAGGACTTCACCTTGCGGCGCGCCATCGTGCGGCGCGCCCACCGCTGGTTCGGACATGATCAGAAATACCCGGCGCGATATGAGCCCGGCGGCGATGAATTCCTGTCCGGCGGGCTGACCGAAGCCGTGCTGATGCACGCCGTGATGGACGGCTGCGCGTTTTCAGAATGGTGGGATTTGTTCGTGCCGGGGCAGGCGGAACTGGCCAACTGGCTGACGCCGGTGGAAGTGACCAATCGCAGCGACCCCAAGACCTCGCACCTGGACGGGCTCAACCTTTCGCGCGCCTGGTGCTGGCGCATGCTGGAGCCCGCCCTGCCCGAGCCGCTGCGGCCGCTGGCCATCCGGGCATGGTCCGATCATCTCGAGGCATCGCTGCCGCAGGCGGTCGAGGGCGAGTATGTGTCCACGCACTGGCTGGCCTCGTTCGCGGTGCTCGCGCTGGCCGAGCCTATCGGCGGCTGAAGGCGCCGCGGGGGCTTCAGTCCAGCGCGATGTCGCCGTACCAGGACTCGGCCTTGCTCTTGGTGTTGTCGGTATCGGTCATGATGCCCACGGCGATGACCGGGCCGGGGTCGGTCCCGAAGGCCTTGCGGTAGTCGGCGCGCAGGTCGCGCTCATGGCAACGCCACTCATTGGCGTGCTTCATGCCGCTATCCACCACGATCATGCGTACCCGGTCGGTGTGCGGATTCCTCACCAACGAGCCTTCCGCGCGCCGTCCGCCCCAGATGTACATCAGCGTGGCGTAGGGCATTTCGCGGCCGGTAGTCAGCCGCGCCAGCTCGTACATCAGCTGGTCTTTCAAGGGCAGTGCACCCTTGTCGCCGTCGAAGGCGACGAACAGGCGCAACGGCGAATCCTCGCGCGGGCCGTGGCTGTTGTCGGCGTTGCGGATAATGCCGCTGGTCTTCCAGGTCCAGCGCAGCATGCCGGCATCGCGATCGCGCAGCGGGACATACAGGCCGGAGGCCGAACTCTCGGCCTGCGCATGGACGACCACGCGCTGGTCGACCTCCGCCATCGAATAACGGGTGGGCGTCTTGTTGCGGTTGATGGTCCAAGGCTGCCAGCCGATCGGCAACTGGTCGCGATGCGGTGACACCGAGAACAACGGCAGCGTGGCCAGGGTCGGCGGCGGCGCGGCATCGGCGGCTTCGCCGTCGTCGCCCGCCTCGGCTTCGGCCGCACTGGTGTTGGCGGCAGCCAGCGGATCGGGCGACGACACCGCAGTCACCGCCGGGTCCGTCTGCGCTGCCGCGTACCCGGCCATGCGCCTGGCGAATGCCTGGCAATCGATCGCGGAAGTGTCAGCCATAGTGGCCGTGTCACCCGGAGGAACCGTGGAAACAGGGGGAGTGGATGCGCATCCTGCCAGCAGCAGCGCGCCGGCGGCGCCAGTCAAAACCAGCCGAAACACCTTGGCCGTCATGTAACCCCTCGAAACCCGAATCCGGACCTGCTCTGTTGGCAAGGGTCCGGCTATTGCTCACTACTTGCTGCAAACACGCGTTGCAACCGCCTTCGTGCCGCATGTGGGCACTTGGGTGTCGACCATAGCAGAAGGCGGACAGTCCCGGAATGCTCGGCGACCCGCGATGCGGCATGAAAACAACGAGGACATGCGTGCCTGCGCCGGCCCCCGGGCGTTTCCGCCGCGCCAAAGCAAAAACCCCCAGCCTTTGTGGCTGGGGGTTCTGCGGTATAAGAGCCTGGCGATGACCTACTTTCACACGGGAATCCGCACTATCATCGGCGCGGAGCTGTTTCACGGACCTGTT
>NZ_JBYSZI010000085.1:0-21154 GCF_058787075.1 Cupriavidus sp. FW305-46 | reverse complement strand
CCTTTGCAAGGCGCCGTCGTTGTCTGCCTCGATGACGGAAATCATAGTCAAAATTGCCGGCAAGAGGCTTGCTAAATGAACCGCCGATGCCATCATCTTTCGCATAAAATGCGAAGAATTGATGATTAGTCGAAGGAAATTCGAATGAACCTCGATCCCACCGACCTGCGCATCCTGACCTGCCTGCAGGAGAACGGCCGCATCAGCAACCAGGACCTGGCCGACCGCGTGGCGCTGTCGCCTTCGGCATGCCTGCGGCGGGTGCGGCTGCTGGAAGAGTCAGGAGTGATCGGCGGCTACCGCGCCTGGTTCGACGCCGAGCAGCTCGGGCTGGAGCTTGAGGCGATCGTGCAGGTGTCGATGCGCCATGACGTGGAAGGCTGGCACGACACCTTTATCGCCGCGGTTCAGTCATGGCCGGAAGTGCTGTCGGCGTACATCATCACTGGCGACAGCAACTACATCCTGCGGGTGCAGGCGCGCAACCTGAAGCACTACTCGGACTTCATCGTGAACCGGCTGTACCGCACCAAGGGCGTGATGGATATCCGCTCGAACATCGTGTTGCAGCGGATCAAGGTGGACAGTTCGCCGCTGGCGATCCTGAAGGCGGCGGAGGGCGCCTAGCGCTGCGTATGCAGCGCGATCAGCTGCCGCAGGGTTTCTTTCAGCAGCGCGCCCTGGCGCGGGCCAAAGTCGTCCAGCACTGCGCGCTCGTGCTGGGCGGCGCGCGCCAGCAGCGGCTGGGCCAGCGCGAGGCCGCGCGGGGTGATCGAGATCAGCGCCTGGCGGCGGTCGGCCTGGCCGGCGCGGCGCGTCACCAGCCCGTCGGCGGCCATGCGGTCGACCAGCTTGGTCAGCGTCGGCTGCTTGGTCAGCGTGATTTCGGCGAGCGTGCCGATGGTGCAGTCGGGGCGGTCGGCCAGCGTGGCCAGCACGCGCCATTCCTGCACGGACAGGCCGCTGGCCTCCACTTCGCGGTGGAATTCGCCCGAGATCAGGTGGCTCGCGCGGGCCAGCAGGTAGGCCAGGTAGCCATCGACAAAGGGCAGGGGGGAGTGCGCGGGCAGGTCCGCCATGATGGGCCCGGTGCGGTCAGGGGACGAGGGGGGCGGTGGTGGTGAACTGGCCGCCCTGGAATACCAGCGGGCCGTCGCTGCCATCGAGCACGCCGCAGCGCTCGACCTCGCCCACGAAGATGATGTGGTCGCCCTCGTCGTAGCGGCTGCGGTTGTGGCATTCGAACCAGGCCAGGGCATTGGACAGGATCGGCAGGCCGGTGGCCGAGAGCCGGTAGTCGACGCCGGCGAAGCGGTCGCCCTTGAGGGTGGCGAAGCGCTGGCACAGCTCCAGCTGCGAGGCCGACAGCACGTTGATGATGTAGTGGGTGCCGTCGCGGAACATCGGCAGGCTGTTGGCGCGCGTGGCCATGCTCCACAGCACCAGCGGCGGATCCAGCGACACCGAATTGAACGAACTGGCGGTGATGCCGATGAACGGCGCCGCGCCGGCGGCGACCGACGCGGCGCTGGCGCGCGTAGTGATCACCGTCACCCCGGTTGCGAACTGCGACAGGGTGCGGCGGAAGTGCTGCGCATCGAAATCTGGTGCGGCGGCGCTGGTGATCTGTGGCTGGGCCTCAGGCATGCCCATGGGGGCTCCGCTGGAGTTCATGAAATTTCATATATATTATTCGCGCCATGGGCATCGAGTACAAGCCCGGCGACCACCAATCCGCGATGCGGGCGTTGGCTGGCGCACAAAAACAGGCGAGCCCTGCCGCCAGACAAGAACAATCGGAGACAAGTCATGCTCATCGAGCAGATCGAACACCGCTGGCTGGCGGCGTTCCGGCGCACGCTGGAACTCTGTGCCCTGCAGGGTGCGGAAGTCGTTGGAATTGTAACGGAGTCGCAATCCCGCCCTGTCAACGTGGCCTTGGCCGAACTGGCCGTGCAGTCGCTGGGCGCCACCCCGGTGCGGATCCAGGTGTCGACACCGGCACTTAGCGCGCCCGCGCCGGTGCGCTCCACCGGCGCCAGCGATGCCTTGCAGGGTCTCGCGCCGGTGGTGGCGGCCTTGTCACGCTGTCACCTGGTGCTGGACTGCACGGTGGAGGGCCTGCTGCACGCGCCGGAACTGCCGCTGATCCTGCGCGGTGCCGACGGCATCGTGCCGCGCATGCTGATGGTCAGCAACGAACATCCCGAGATCCTGGAACGCTGCCAGCCCGACCCGGCGCTGGAAGGCACCGTGCGCGCCGCCATGAAGCGCCTGCGCGGCGCGCGCGAGATGCGCGTGCATTCGCCGGCCGGCACCGAGCTGCGCATCGGCCTGGCCGACGCCCGCGTCGGCGGGGTCTGGGGCTTCTGCAACAAGCCCGGCCAGGTCTCGCACTGGCCCGGCGGGCTGTGCCTGGCGTTCCCGGCCAGCCGCCAGGTCAACGGCACGCTGGTGCTGGCGCCGGGCGACGTCAACCTGACCTTCAAGACCTACCTGCGCGATACCGTGGTCTGCCATATCGAGGACGACTACATCGTCGGCGTCGAGGGGCAGGGCGTCGACGCCGACATGATGCGCGGCTACTACCAGGCCTGGGCCGACCGCGAGGGCACGCGCGATGCGTATGCCGTCTCGCACGTGGGCTGGGGCCTGAACCGGCTGGCACGCTGGGACGCGATGACTTTCTACGACAAGCGCGACTGCAACGGCACCGAGCTGCGCGCGTTTGCCGGCAACTTCCTGTTCTCGACCGGCGCCAACGAGGTCGCCGGACGGCATACGCTGGGCCATTTCGACCTGCCGCTGCGCAACTGCACGGTGTCGCTGGATGGCCGCAACGAGTTGGAAGCGGGCACGCTGGTGGAGGTGGCGGCATGAGCGCGAGCGCGACGATGCAACGCCACGCCAACGGCATCGCCACGCTGGCCTGGGGCGATGGCCCGGTGGCGGTGGTGATGCTGCACGGCATCGGCGGCGGCAAGGCCGCCTGGCCCGCGCAGGGCGAGGCGCTGGCGCAGGCCGGCTACCGCGCCGTGGCCTGGGACATGCCCGGCTACGGCGACAGCGCCCTGATCGATCCCTATGACTTCGACGGGCTGGCGCAAGCGCTGGCGCCGCTGCTGCAGGCCGAGCGCGACGCCGGCCGGCGCGTGGTGCTGCTGGGCCACAGCATGGGCGGGATGGTGGCGCAGCAGGCCTGCGCGGCCGCGCCCGCGCTGATCGACGGCATGGTGCTGTCCGGCACCTCGCCCGCCTTTGGCAAGGGCGACGGGCCCTGGCAGCGCGACTTCATCGCCGCGCGCACCGCGCCGCTGGACGCCGGCAGGACCATGGCCGAGATGGCCGCCGGGCTGGTGCGCACCATGGTCGCGCCCGATGCCGAGCCACAAGCCGTGGCCTTTGCCACGGCGGTGATGGCGGCAGTGCCGGCGCCCACCTACCGCGCGGCGCTGGGTGCGCTGGTGCGCTTCAACCAGCGCGACGCGCTGCCGCGCATCGCGGTGCCGGTGCTGGCGCTGGCCGGGCAGCACGACACCAATGCCGCGCCCGAGGTGATGGAGCGCATGGCGCAGCGCACTCCCGGCGCCGAGTACCGCTGCCTGCCGGATGTCGGCCACCTGGCCTGCATGGAGCGGCCGGCGCTGTTCAACGAGGCAGTGCTGGATTTCCTGCACCGGCACTTCCCCGTGCACTGAACCACGCCGCTTCCCGGCAACGCAACACAAGAACCGCCGCCGCGCCGCCACTGCATCCGGCGCGAGCAGGAAAACAGGAGACCGCGACATGCCATCCGGCCAGCTCGACTTCATTCCCGCCATCGGTACGGCGGACTTCACCCCGCAACAAGCGCGCCTGCTGGCGCTGGCCAACCGCCTCGGCCGCGAGCGCTTCGCGGCGCGCGCAGCCACCTGGGACCGCGAGGCCAGCTTCCCCTTCGCCAACTATGCCGACCTGCGCGAGGCCGGCCTGCTGGCCCTGTGCGTGCCGCAGGCGTTCGGCGGCGAGGGCGCGGACTTTGCCACCTACTGCATGGTTGGCGCCGAGATCGGCCGCTTCTGCGGGGCCACGGCGCTGACGTACAACATGCATATCTGCTCGACCATGTGGACCGGCGTGCTGTCCGACGGCATCGACATGACGCCTGAGCAGCGCGCCGAGCACGAAGCCCGGCGCGAGCTGCATTTCTCGCGCGTGGTGCGCGACGGCGCGGTCTATGCGCAGCCGTTCTCCGAAGGCTCCGCTGCTGCCGCGGGCAAGGCGCCGTTCGGCACCACCGCGCGCAAGGTCGAGGGCGGCTGGGTGCTGAACGGGCGCAAGATCTTCGCCTCGCTGTCGGGCGCGGCCGACTACTACGGCATCCTGTGCACCGAGGCCCGCGGCGACCAGCATCCCGACATGCGCGACACGCTCTATATCGCCGTGCCCGGCAATGCGGAAGGGCTGACCGTGACCGGCGAGTGGGACCCGATGGGCATGCGCGGGACGGTATCGCGCACGCTGCTGCTCAAGGACGTGTTCGTGCCCGACCATGAGCAACTGATGCCGCGCGGCGTCTACTATCGTGCTGCGCAGACCTGGCCGGCAATGTTCTTCACGCTGTCGCCGACCTACCTGGGCGTAGCCCAGGCCGCCTACGACTTCACCGTGCAGTACCTGCGCGGCGAGGTGCCGGGCCAGCCGCCGGTCAGGCGCCGCATGTACCCGACCAAGCAGATCGCGGTGGCGCAGATGCGCATCCAGCTGGAAACCATGCGCTCGCTCTTCTGGCGCGTGATCCATGAGGCCAGGCCCAATCCAACCAAGGACGAGCGCCTGCGCCTGTACGCCGCGCACTACACCGTGATGGAAGGCGCCAACGACATCGCCCGGCTGGCGATCCGCACCTGCGGCGGGCAGTCGATGCTCAAGGACCTGCCGCTGGAGCGGCTCTACCGCGACTCGCGCTGCGGCGCGCTGATGCTGCCCTGGACCGCCGAGCTGATCCTGGACCGCATGGGGCGCGAGACCCTGTACGAATCCGGCGAGCGCGACGAATGAGCGCCGCCAGCCGCGCCATGCGCGCGGGCGCCGCCGGGCTGGGCGCGCTGCCGGCCATGCTGCATGGCCATGCCGCCGCGGCGCCGGGGCGGCCGGCGTTGCACTACCTGGGCCGCACCTTCACCTACGGCAAGCTGTGGCGGCGCGTCGAGCGTGCCAGCGCCCACCTGGCAGCGACGTGGGGCATCCGCGCGGGCGACCGCGTCGGCACGCTGTGCCTGAACCACGAGCTGCAGCTGGTGCTGCTGTTCGCCTGCGCGCGTATCGGGGCGATGTTCGTGCCGCTGAACTACCGGCTGGCGCCGGCGGAGCTGCGTACCATCGCCGCCCACGCGCAACTGGCCGCGCTGTTCCACGACGAGCGCCATGCAGGGCTGGCGCGGGAGGCTGGCGGCGGCTGCCAGGCCGCGCATCTCGACCGGCTGATCGACCATCCCGCGCCGTTCGGCTTGGCCCATGCGCCGGTGCCGGACGATGCGCCGCTGCTGCTCGCCTACACCTCCGGCACCACCGGCAAGCCCAAGGGCGCGGTGCATACGCAGGCCGGGCTGCTGGCCAATGCGCGCGCCAGCTGGTGGGCGCACGGCATGACCGCGGACGACCACGTGCTGTCGGTGCTGCCGATGTTCCATGTCGGCGGGCTGTGCATCCAGACGCTGCCGGCGCTGCTGGCCGGGGCGCAGGTCACGCTGCACGACCGCTTTGCGCCGGATGCCTGGCTCGGCGCGGTTGCGCAGGCGCGGCCGAGCCTGTCGCTGATGGTGCCGGCCACGCTGCGCGCGGTGCTTGAGCATCCCGGCTGGCCCGGGGCCGACCTGTCGGCGCTGCGCGGCGTGATGGCAGGTTCGTCGACCATCCCGCTGTCGTATATCGAGGCCTTCCATGCGCGCGGCGTGCCGCTGGGGCAGGTCTATGGCGCGACCGAGACCGGTCCGGTGTCGGTGGTGCTGAAGCTGCAGGATGCGGTGGCCCGGCCTGGCTATGCCGGCTGGCCGCAGCCGGAAGCGCAAGTCCGGCTGGCCGGCCCGGACGGTGCCGAGGTGGCGCAGGGCGCAGTCGGTGAACTGTGGGTGCGCGGCGCCAACGTGATGGCTGGCTACTGGAACCAGCCTGATAACGGCCTGGCCGACGGCTGGTTCCATTCCGGCGACCTCGCGCACCGCGATGCCGGCGGCTGCATCGAAGTCGTCGGCCGCAGCAAGGACATGATCATCTCGGGTGGCGAGAACATCTATCCCGCCGAGATCGAGAACGTGCTGGTCGGCCTGCCCGGGGTGCAGGAGTGCGCGGTGGTCGGCGTGGCCGATGCGCGCTGGGGCGAGGTGCCGGTGGCGGTGATCGTGCCCGCGCCGGGCGCGCCGCGCGACGCGCTGGGGGCGGAGCCGCTGCGCGAACTGCTGGCCACGCGCATTGCCCGCTTCAAGCTGCCGCGCGAGGTGGTGCTGCTGGACGACCTGCCGCGCAGCGCGCTGGGCAAGGTGCTCAAGCCGCAACTGCGCGCGATGCTGGAGGCGCGGCGCCAGCCTGGCTGAATCTGCTGCAAGGGCGCCAATCTGCGCTTATGCTTGAGGCCGTGACACCACAGACGACAACGCAAGGGGGCGGCGCAAATGGAACATGGACTTGAAACGGCCACGCTGGGGGGCGGGTGCTTCTGGTGCCTGGAAGCGGTCTACCAGCAGGTCGATGGCGTGGTGGCGGTGGAGTCCGGTTATACCGGCGGGCACGTGGATCACCCGACTTACCAGCAGGTTTGCGAGGGGGATACCGGGCACGTCGAGGTGGTCCGTGTCACCTTCGATCCGTCGGTGATCAACTTTCGCCAGATCCTGGAGATCTTCTTCGCCATCCATGACCCGACCACGCCGGACCGGCAGGGCAACGACGTGGGGCCGCAGTACCGGTCGGCGATCTTTACGCATTCGGAGGCGCAGCGGGCCACGGCGGAATACGTGATGCGGGAGTTGGCTGCCGCCAAGGTCTTTGATGCGCCGATCGTGACGCAGGTCGAGCCGGAGCAGCCGTACTGGCGCGCCGAGGCAAGTCACCAGAACTACTATCAGGACCATCCGAGCCAGGGGTACTGTGCCTTTGTGATCTCGCCGAAACTGGCCAAGTTTCGAAAGCAGTTTGGAGGGAAGTTGAGGAAGTAGGGACCGGGCGCCCGGGTCGGCGCCAAAAGCCGACCCTAGTTTCCCTGCGCAAACATCGCGCCGACAATCGCCCCCATCTCATGCCGCCGCGCCGCCGGCATCCGCGAGGCGGTCGACATGATGCTGATGGCGGCCTCGGCGCCCATTTCCAGGGGCAGTGCATAGCCCACGCCTGCCACCCCCTCCGCGCCGGCAAGCGCATAGCCCAGCTTGCGGGCGCGCTCTACGCCGCGCAACAGCCTGAGCAGGCTCAGGCCACCGGCCGCATACTCGGCGCGGTGCCGCTCGTAATGCGCGCGCACCGCCTCGTTGTCCATCGTCGCCAGCAAGGCCATGCTGCCGGTGCCCTGGCCCAGCAGGCGGGAGGTGCCGGTCAGCAAGTGGAAGGTCTTGATGCGGTGGCTGCCTTCCTCGGTATGCAGGCAGTGCCCGTGGTCGCCGATGCGCACGGTCAGGAACACCGCATCGCCCGTGAGCCGGGCCAGCGCCTTCATCTTGCTCACCAGCACGCTGTTGGGCGGCGGCCGGTTCATCGCACGCAGGCCCAGCGCCATGGCGGCAGTGCCCAGGTGATAACGCTTGCCCGCCGACTCGCGCTCGATATACCCCGCGGATTCCAGGAAGCGCGCCATCCGGTGCGCGGTGGTACGGTCAATCTCCGCTATCGCGGCGAGTTCCGGCAGGGTCAGTCCCGCCTCGTGATGCTCGGCAAGCAGCCGGAGCAGGGCGAAGGCACGGGACAGGCTCTGCACGCCGCCGGGCGAGGGGGTCTTGGTTGGCATGGAAAGGTGCGTCGGGGAACGCTTTGGGGGTGGCGGATGCCGCGCCCCGCGTCCTGGGTTTCTGGCTTGTGCACATTATGCACAGACTGATCGATTGCGGTTGTCCCGGGCGGCGTGGTGGTTTGCAATCCATGCATCACGGAACCTCACGCAAGCGCCATGATTCCCATCGACTCACGCATCGACTCATCTTCCGACGCCTTCGCCAGCCAGCGCGCCGGCATGCAGGCCCTGATCGACCGCCTCCATGGCCTCGAACAGCGTGCCGTGGCCGCCTCGGAGCGCGCCCGGCCCACCTTTGCCAAACGCGGGGCACTGCTGCCGCGCGAGCGCATCGGCCGCCTGCTGGACGCAGGCGCGCCGTTCCTGCCGATTGCCACGCTGGCCGGCTTCGGCATGGACGACCCCGACCCCGAGACCTCCATCCCCGGCGGTTCGCTGGTGGCCGGCATCGGTTTCGTCTGCGGCGTGCGCTGCATGGTGCTGGCCACGGATTCCGGCATCGACGCCGGTGCCATGACCGAGGCCGGCAACATGAAGCTGATGCGCTGCCAGGAAATCGCGCTGGAAAACCGGCTGCCATTCATCCACCTGGTGGAATCGGCCGGCGCCAACCTGCGCAAGTACCGCGTTGACAAGTTCGTGCGCGGCGGCGCGCTGTTCTACAACCTGGCTCGCCTGTCCGCGGCCGGGCTGCCGGTGATCACGGTCGTGCATGGCTCGTCCACGGCGGGCGGCGCCTACATGCCGGGGCTGTCCGACTACGTGGTGATGGTGCGCAATCGCGCGCGCGCCTTCCTGGCGGGGCCGCCGCTGCTGAAGGCCGCCACCGGCGAGATCGCCACGGACGAGGAACTGGGCGGCGCCGACCTGCACGCCACGCTCAGCGGCCTGGCCGAATACCTGGCCGAGGACGACGAGCACGCGCTTGCCACCGCGCGCGATATTGTCGCCAGCCTGGACTGGCCGACCGTCGCGGCAGGGCCCGCGCAGCCCGCGCGCCCGCCGCGGCTCGACCCGTCGGAGCTGGATGGCGTGATGACGCTCGACATGAAGCGCCCGGTGGACATGCGCGAGGTGATCGCGCGCATCGTCGACGACTCCGCCTGGCTGCCGTTCAAGCCCGACTATGGCCCCGGCACGGTGTGCGGCCACGCCCGCATCGAAGGCAATACGGTCGGCATCATCACCAACAACGGTCCCATCGACCCGGCCGGCGCCACCAAGGCCGCGCAGTTCATCCAGCTATGCAACCAGTCGGACACGCCGATCGTGTTCCTGCAGAACACCACCGGCTTTATCGTCGGCCGCGCCTCGGAAGAGGCCGGCATGATCAAGCATGGCGCCAAGATGATCCAGGCGCTGTCGAACTCGACGGTGCCGCAGGTCACGCTGTACTGCGGGGCCTCGTTCGGGGCGGGCAACTTCGGCATGTGCGGGCGGGGCTTCCGGCCGCGCTTCTGCTTCTCGTGGCCGAACGCGCGCACCGCCGTGATGGGCGGCGAGCAGGCCGCCATGACGCTTGAGATCGTGGCGCGCCAGCAGGCCGCGCGCAAGGGCGTGCCGGTCGATGAGGCGCAGCTGGCCAGCCAGACCGCCGATATCGTTGCCAACTTCGAGCGCCAGGCCAGCGCCTTCGTCACCAGCGGGCTGCTGCTGGACGACGGCGTGATCGACCCGCGCGACACGCGCGCCGTGCTGGCCTTCGTGCTGGCCACCGCGCGCGAGGCCAGCCTGCGCAAGCCGCATGCGATCCAGTTTGGCGTCGGGCGCTTCTGAGCGCCGGCGCCATCCAGACACGTCCCAAACGAACAAGACACCAGGAGACCACCATGCTTTACACGGAAGACCACCGCAACATCATGGACAGCATCCGCCGCTTCGTCTCGGCGGAGATCGATCCCTTCGTCGACGAGTGGGAAGCCGCCGAGATTTTCCCGGCGCATGCGCTGTTCAAGAAGATGGGCGACCTCGGCTTCCTCGGCATCACCAAGCCGATCGAATACGGCGGCATGGGGCTCGACTTCTCCTACGCCGTTGCCGCCGCCGAGGCGCTGGGCTATGCCCGCGCACAGGGCGTGGGCATGGGCGTGGGGGTGCAGACCGACATGGCGACGCCGGCGCTGACCGCGTTCGGCTCGGACGAGCTCAAGCGCAACTACCTGGCCCCTGCCATCGCCGGCGACATGGTGTGCTCCATCGGCGTGTCCGAAGCCGGCGCCGGTTCCGACGTGGCCTCGCTCAAGACCCGTGCGGTGCGTGATGGCGACGACTATGTCATCTCCGGCTCCAAGATGTGGATCACCAACGGCACCCAGGCCGACTGGATCTGCCTGCTGTGCAATACTTCCGACGGTCCGGTCCACAAGAACAAGTCGCTGATCGTGGTGCCTCTCAGGGAAGACGGCAAGCGCGTGCGCGGCGTGGAAGTGCAGAAGATCAGGAAGTTCGGCATGTGGTCGTCCGACACTGCGCAGATCTTCTTTGACGAAGTGCGCGTGCCGGTGCGCAACCGCATCGGCGACGAGGGCATGGGCTTTATCTACCAGATGAAGCAGTTCCAGGAAGAGCGGCTGAACGGCGCGGCGCGCCGGCTGGCCTGCAACGCGCTGATCGAGGAGACCGCCGACTACCTGCGCCAGCGCGTCGCCTTCGGCAAGCCGCTGCTCGACAACCAGTTCATCCAGTTCAAGCTGGCCGAGCTCAAGACCGAGATGGAGGCGCTGCGCGCGCTGGTCTACATGGCCACGCAGACCTATATCGATGGGGGCGATGTGATTGAACTGGCGTCGATGGCCAAGCTCAAGGCCGGGCGGCTGTCGCGCGAGGTGGCCGACTGGTGCATGCAGTTCCAGGGCGGCATGGGCTACACCTGGGACAACCACGCGTCGCGCGCCTATCGCGATTTCCGGCTGGGCTCGATCGGCGGCGGGGCGGACGAGGTCATGCTCCAGGTCATTGCCAAGCAGATGGGCCTGATGTCGCGCGGCTGACGCGATCCTGAACCAACTACCAGCCAGGATCGCCATGCCTGACAGCTCATGCAACGATGCCGTGATCGTGCGCCGCGCCGGCGGCGTACTGTTCGCCACCCTCAACATTCCTGCCACCCGCAATGCGCTGGCGCCCGAAGTGGTGGCCGCGCTGGCCGCCGTCGTGGCGCAGGCCGAAGCCGACCCGGAAGTCCGCGCGCTGGTGCTGCGCGGCGCCGGCGGCAGCTTCAGCGCAGGCGGCAACGTGGGCAGCTTCCAGTCCCGGCTCGATGCCGACACCAGCCAGGAAGACCCGGTCGCCACGCGCAACCGCCAGTTCGGCTACTTCATGGAGCGGCTGAGCGTGCTGCCGGTGCCGGTGATCGCCGCGGTTGAGGGCGCGGCCATGGGCGGCGGCATGGGCCTGGCCTGCGCGGCCGACATCGTGCTGGCTACGCGCGATGCGCGCTTTGCGTTGTCGGAGACCACGCTGGGCATCGTCGCCGCGCAGATCGCCCCCTTTGTGGTGCAAAGGCTGGGCGCTGCCGCCACGCGCCGCCTGGGCCTGACCGGCGAGCGCGTCAGTGGCGAGGCAGCGGCAGCCATCGGCCTGGTCGACCAGCTCGCGGCCGACAGCGCGGAGCTGGACGCCCTGATTGCCGAGTGGCTGACGCGCATCGGCCGTTGCGCCCCCAACGCCAATCGCGTGTTCAAGGCACTGGTCGGCCGCTGCGGCCACGAGCCGCTGGGCCCGCTGCTGGATCAGGCCTCGCGCCAGTTTGCGCAATGCATGCGGCGCGAGGGCGCCGAAGGCGTGGCGGCATTCCGCGACAAGCGCGATGCCGCCTGGACCGTTCGCTTCGATGCCGACACGGTGCGCGCCGCGCAGTCGACCGGCTGACCGCGCCGGCCGCATCTTCCAAGAGATTCACAGGATTTCCCATGTCTGCTACCCGCCGATCCTTCCATACGCTGCTCGTCGCCAATCGCGGCGAGATCGCGGTGCGCATCATGCGCACCGCCCGCCGCCTCGGGCTGGCCACCGTGGCCGTATATTCCGAAGCCGACCGCCACAGCCCGCACCTTGCCTGCGCCGACCGTGCCGTGTGCATCGGCGCGGCCGCGCCGCGCGAGTCGTACCTGAACCTTGCCGCCATCATCGAAGCTGCCCGCGCCAGCGGTGCCGATGCGGTCCACCCCGGCTATGGCTTCCTGGCCGAGAACGCCGCCTTTGCCGAGGCGGTCAGCGCCGCCGGCCTGGTCTTCGTCGGCCCGCCCGCCGCGGCGATCCGCGCCATGGGCAACAAGGCCGAAGCCAAGCGGCTGATGCTGGCTGCCGACATGCCGTGCGTGCCCGGCTACCAGGGGGCCGCGCAGGATGACGCCACGCTGCTGGCCGAGGCCGGGTCCATCGGCTTCCCCCTGATGGTCAAGGCCGCGGCGGGCGGCGGCGGGCGCGGCATGCGGCTGGTGCGCGACGCGGCGGCGCTGCCCGCGGCGCTGTCGAGCGCACGCTCCGAGGCGGCGGCTGCCTTCGGCTGCGACGAGCTGATCCTCGAGCGCGCCGTGATCGCGCCGCGCCACGTCGAGATCCAGGTCTTTGCCGATACTCACGGCAATGTCATCCATCTCGGCGAGCGCGACTGCTCCGTGCAGCGCCGCCACCAGAAGGTCATCGAGGAAGCACCGTCGCCCGCGGTCGGCCCGGTGCTGCGCGCGCGCATGGGCGAGGCCGCCGTGCGCGCGGCCAAGGCCATCGGCTACGTCGGCGCCGGCACCATGGAGTTCCTGCTCGATGCCGAGGGCAGCTTCTACTTCATGGAG
This sequence comes from Cupriavidus sp. FW305-46, assembly GCF_058787075.1. NCBI lineage: Bacteria > Pseudomonadati > Pseudomonadota > Betaproteobacteria > Burkholderiales > Burkholderiaceae > Cupriavidus > Cupriavidus sp. FW305-46. The sequence goes on along the minus strand of NZ_JBYSZI010000085.1, from coordinate 8,383 downwards.
ATGAACACCCGGCTGCAGGTCGAACACGCCGTGACCGAGGCCATCACCGGCTTCGACCTGGTCGAATGGCAACTGCGCGTGGCGGCAGGCGAGCCGCTGCCGGTCACGCAGGACCAGGTCCGGCTCAACGGCCATGCCATCGAAGTGCGACTGACCGCCGAGGACGTGCCGGCCGGCTTCCTGCCGCAGGGTGGGCCGCTGCTGCGCTGGCGCCCGCCTGCCGCCGGCCGCGACGTGCGTGTGGACCATGCGCTGGAAGAGGGCGGTGCCATCCCCACCCACTATGACTCGATGGTTGCCAAGCTGGTCGCGCATGGCGCCGACCGCGAAGAGGCGCGCCGCAAGCTGCTGCGCGCGGTGCAGGACTGCACGCTGCTGGGCGTGCCGACCAACCAGGGGTTCCTGGCCGCGTGCCTGGCGCACCCGGCATTCGCCGGCAATGACGTGCATACGGGCTTTGTCGACACCCATATGCAGGCGGCGCTGCAGGCCCCGGTGCCTCCGGTGCATGTGACGGCAAGCGCCGCGCTGGCCGCGTCGGGGCTGCTGGGCGGCAACGGCAAGCCGGCCACGCTTGCGCGTGCGGCCTCCAGCGTGGTGCTGAATGCGGCCGGCAAGGACTGGGAAGCGTTCCTGCGCGTGTGCGCCGACGGCTGGCGCGTGAGCCTGTGCCAGCGCGGTGAAGACCACCCGCCGGTGGAATGCAGGCTGCGCGTGCTGCGCGCCGATGCCGCCAGCGGCACGGCCCTGGTCGAATGCGACGGCGTGGCCTATCCGCTGGTGTTCGCCGCCGAAAAGCACGCCCTGCACCTGTTCCAGTCCGGCCGCGCCTGGCACTTCCCGCTGCACGATCCGCGCCGCCGCCGCGATGCCGGCGACGCCGACGGCGTGCTGCAGGCGCCGCTGACGGCCCGCATCGTCGCGGTCAATGTGGCCGAGGGCGACCACGTGCAAGCGGGCCAGGCGCTGGTGGTGCTGGAGGCCATGAAGATGGAGCACGCCATCGTGGCGCCGTTTGCCGGCGTGGTGGCGGAACTGCCGGCGCGCGCCGGCGGGCAGGCCAGTGCCGGGTCGTTGCTGGCACGGGTGGAGGCCGATGTGGCCGCAAAGGAGGAAGCATGAGCGAATCCGTGCAAGGCGAAGCGCGCGCCGGCAAGACTGTGCGCATCGGTGGCGCTTCCGGCTTCTGGGGCGATTCCGCCATCGCCACGCCGCAACTGCTGGCAGTGCCCGGCCTGCAATACCTGGTCTATGACTACCTGGCCGAGACCACCATGTCGATCCTGGCACGCGCCCGCGCCAAGGATCCGGCGCAGGGATACGCCACCGACTTCGTGCACGCGGCGATGGGGCCGAACCTCGGTGAAATCCTGCGGCGGGGCATCCGTGTCGTTGCCAATGCCGGCGGCCTCAATCCACACGGCTGCCGCGACGCACTGCTCAAGGTGGCGGCGCAGCAGGGACTGTCGCCGCGCATCGCGGTGGTCAGCGGCGACGACGTGCAGCCGCGCTTCGCGCAGTGGTGCGCCGAGGGTCTGACTGACCTTGCCGGCAATCCGGTGCCAACCACCGAGCCCTGGTCGGCCAACGCCTACACCGGCGCGCAAGGCATTGCCCGCGCGCTGGCGCTGGGCGCGGATATCGTCATTGCCGGGCGCTGCGTCGATAGCGCCGTCGTGGTGGGCGCGCTGGCCCACGAGTTCGGCTGGAACTGGACCGACTGGGACCGCCTCGCCGCCGGCACGCTGGCGGGCCACGTGATCGAGTGCGGCGCCCAGGCCACGGGCGGGCTGTTTACCGACTGGCAGCGCGTGCCCGGGTGGGAGCGCATGGGGTATCCCGTGATCGACTGCGCGCACGACGGCAGCTTCGTGCTGAGCAAGCCAGAGGGCACTGGGGGACTGGTCGACCCGGCCGCGGTCGCGGAACAGGTGCTGTACGAGGTCGGCGATCCCGCCAACTACCTGATGCCGGACGTGACCTGCGACTTCCGCATGGTGCGCACCGAACTGGTCGAGGCCGGGCGCGTACGCGTGCATGGCGCGCGTGGCCGGGCACCTGGCACGCACTACAAGGGCAATGCCACCTGGCAGGACGGCTACCAGATCAGCCTGATGATGGCGATCCGCGGCATCGATGCCCCCGCCAAGGCGCGCCGTACTGCGGAGGCGCTGCTGGCGCGCACCCGTGCCATGCTGGCAGAACGCCAGATGCCGGACTACACCGAGACCGTGGTCGAGCTGCTCGGCTGCGAATCGCAATATGGCCCGCATGCGCGCGCATTGCCGACGCGGGAAGTGGTGCTGCGCATCGGCGCGCGCCATCCGCTCGCCAGGGGGCTGAGCTTCCTGCAGCGCGAATGCTCTTCTGCGGGGACGTCCATGGCGGCGGGCACGCGCTCTTCCTTCGCGGGTCGGGTCGACATCCAGCCCGTGGTGAAGGTGTTCTCCTTCCTGGTGCCCAAGCCGGAGGTGCCGATGCGCGTGGAGTTCGAGGCTGGCGAGATCCTGCTGCCCAAAGCGGCAGTGAGCGCGCCGCAGGCGATGCCGCCGCTCGCGCTCGAGGCGCCGGCATCGCCTGCGCTTCCCCGCGAGCCGCGCGTCGAGCGGCCACTGGTCACGCTCGCCTATGCGCGCAGCGGCGACAAGGGCGATGACGAGAACATCGGCGTGATCGCCCGCAAGCCTGAGTACCTGGCACTGCTGCGCGAGCAGCTCACCCCGCAAGCCGTGCGCGCGTACTTTGCCCACCTGGTGCAGGGCGAGGTCGAGCGCTTCGACGTGCCTGGCCTGCACGCGCTGAACTTCCTGATGCACGGCGCGTTGGGCGGTGGCGGCGTGGCGAGCCTGCGCTCGGACCCGCTGGGCAAGAGCTACGCGCAGATGCTGCTGGACTTTCCGCTATCCGTACCCCGCAGCTGGGCATAGACCCGGCCAGAGACCTTGCGCGCCGGCACTGGCGCGCGCAACCAGGAGGAGACATGACCCGACCCAAGCCCGACACGCGCATCCGGCGCCAGCTATGCCTGGGCCTGTTCGCAGGACTGGCCGCAGGCAGCCTCGCCGGCCCCATGCCCGCCATGGCGCAGGGCGACGCCTATCCCAACCGCCCGATCCGCGTGGTCGTGCCGTACACGCCCGGTGGTGTGTCGGACGCCGTGACGCGGCTGGTGATGCAGAAGCTGGCGGAACGCATCGGCCAGCCGGTGGTGGTGGAGAACCGCCCCGGCGCCAACGGCATGATCGGCTCGGAGAACGTCGCCAGGTCCGCGCCGGACGGCTACTCGCTGCTGGTGGTGGTGGCCGGGCACGCCATCAACCCGAGCCTGTATCCGAAGATGAGCTATGACCCGCTCAAGGACCTCACCGGCGTCAGCATGATCGGGCGGATTCCGCTGCTGCTGGTCTCCAGCGCGCAGCTGCCGCCGACCACGGTGAAAGAGCTGGTGGGCTGGGGCAAGGCCAATCCCGCGAAGATGACCTTTGCCTCCAGCGGCAATGGCTCCGGCGCGCACCTGGCGGGCGAGCTGTTCGCGCAGTCGGTCGGCATGAAGATGACGCACGTGCCTTACAAGGGCATTGCGCCGGCGCTGCCTGATTTGTTCTCGGGGCAGGTCGCCATCATCTTCGATTCGGTGCAGACCATGATGCCGCAGGTGAAGGCGGGCAAGGTGCGCGCGCTGGCGATCTCCAGCCCGACGCGCTGGCCGGCCGCGCCGGAGGTGCCGACCATGGCCGAAGCCGGTTATCCGGGCGTCACGGCAGGCAGCTGGATCGGCCTGATCGCACCGGCGATGACGCCGCCGGCGGTGCAGGCAAGGCTGGCCCGGGAAATGGAAGCGGTGCTGCAGCAGCCTGACGTACGGTCAAGGCTGATCGACTATGGGATTGATCCGGTCGGCGGCAAGCCGGAGCAGTTCCAGGCGTTCATCAAGGCCGAAGCGGTGCGATGGGGTGAAGTGGTGAAGAAAAGCGGAGTGCGGCTGGAGTAAGAGGAAGGCGGCTGCGGACGGCACCTGGCGACGCCGTCCGCGGCCTGCCACAGGCTCAGTTGCTTCGCTGCCAGGTCCTTCATGATTTCCTCGGCGCCGCCGCCGATCATCATCACCTTGACCTCGCGATACAGGCGCTCCACCCGGCTGCCGCGCATATAGCCCATCCCGCCCAGCAACTGCACCGCGCGGTCCGCGCAGAACTGGAAAGTGCGCGTGGCCATGTTCTTGGCCATCGCGATCTGCGCCACCGGCGCGGCGCCGTCGTCCAGGCGCGCGGCCAGGTCGTCCAGCAGGGCGCGCGTGGATTCGATGCGCGTGGCCATGTCCACCAGCTGGTGGCGCACCACCTGGTGGTCGGCCAGCCGCTTGCCGAAGGTGCGCCGTCCGCGCGCCCACGCCAGCGCGTCATGGAAGCAGACCTGCGCATAGCCGCAAGCGGCTGCGGCCAGCGCCAGCCGCTCGTGGTTGAAATTCTTCGTGATGGCGGCAAAGCCCTTGCCTTCCTCGCCGATCAGGTTCTCCACCGGAACGCGGCACCCGTCGAAGAACAGCTGCGCGGTGTCGGATGCCCACCAGCCCATCTTCTTCAGCGGCGTGCGCGCCAGGCCCGGCGTATCGCCCTCGATCAGCAGCAGCGACACGCCGCCGGAACCCGGGCCGCCGGTGCGCACTGCCACGGTGAAGTAGTCGGCGCGCATGCCTGAGGTGATGTAGAGCTTGGTGCCGTTGACCACGTAGTGGCCGCCCTCGCGCCGCGCGCTGGCGGAAAGCTGCGCCACGTCGGAGCCGGCGTCGGGCTCGGTGATGGCGAGCGCGGAGATCTTCTCGCCGGCAAGTATCTGCGGCAGCACGCGCGCCTTCAGCGCTTCGCTGCCCACCGCGGCGATCGGCGGCGCGCCGATGGTGTGCGAGAACAGCCCCGAGGCGATTCCGCCCGAGCCGCCCCAGGCGCGCTCTTCGAACAGGATCATGCGATAGAAGGCATCGCATGGGGCGCCACCGTATGCTTCCGGAAAGCCCGGCTGCAGCAGGCCGGAGACTTCGGCTTCGGTGCCGAGGCGCTGCAGCGGCACCTTGCGTGCCAGTTGGCGGATCATGGATTGGCCGTCAGGCCGAGGACCAGGGCATCGAGGGCGACGGCGCCGCGTCCGGCAGCGCGCACCAGCAGGGGATTCACTTCCATTTCGGCGAGGCTGTCGCCCAGCGACATGGTGGCGTCGGAGAGCGCGGCGATCGCGTCGGCCGCCGCATCGATGTCGGCCGCGGGCTTGCCGCGGAAGCCGGTCATCAGCCGGTAGCCGCGCAGGCTGGCCAGCATGTCGCGCGCCATGGCGCGGTCCACCGGCAGCAGCCGGTGCGCGACGTCGTGGAAGATCTCGGTGAAGATCCCGCCCATGCCTACCGTCATGGCCGGGCCGAAGACCGGATCGCGCGTTACGCCGACGATCAGCTCGCACACGCCGCTCGCCATTTGCTGCACCAGCACGCCGCGCTGTCGTGCCTGCGGCAGGGCTTGCGCGGCGGCGGCAGCGACCTCGGCCGCCGCCTCGCGCACCTGTTGCGCGTTGGCCAGTCCCAGCCGGACGCCGCCGACCTCGGTCTTGTGCACGATGTCCGGGCTCAGCACTTTCACTGCGACCGGGAAGCCGATGGCTTCGGCGGCGCGCGCGGCGTCGTCGGGCGTGGCCGCGGCCGCCTCCGCGCCGACCGGCACGCCGAAGCCCGCCAGCCACTGCTTGGCCTGGTGCTCGTCCATGGCGGCGGAAGGCGCACGGGCGGCCGCGTCGGCGCCGGCCCGCGCGCGCAGCGCCATCCAGTGCGCGGTCGGTGCCGCCGTGCCGAGCCAGCCCACGTATGTGCCCAGGGCCCGCGCCGCGCGTGCGCAATCCGGGAACAGCGCCACACCGGCTTCGGGCCCCCCCCGGCCGGGCGCGGCTGGCCGGCTCGCCCGTGGTGGCGACCACGATCAGGCGATCGGTCTTGCCCGCCACCTCGATCAGCTCGTCGGCCACGCGATCGAGCAGGTAGGCGGTGGCGTAGAGGAAGATGACGTCGATGCCGTCAGTGGCGGCAAGCTTGTCGAGCACGGCGTAGGCCAGGCCGCTGCGGTTGAACAGCTGGCCGGTCAGGTCGACGGGGTTCGCCACTGCGCCGAGCTCCGGCACGCCCGCCAGCAGGCGCTGCTGGACCGCCTCGGGCAGGCGCGGCACGTCGAGTCCGGCCGCGCTGAGCAGGTCAGCCGACAGCGCACCCATCGCGCCCGACACGGAAGCCACCACCACCCGGCGCCCCGCGCTGCGCTGGCGGAAGCCGGCCAGGTATGCCAGGTCGGTCAGGTGGGTCGGATCACTCGCCTGCATCGCGCCGACCTGGGCGAAGGCGGCGCGGTAGATGGCCTGGTTGCCGGCCAGCACAGCGGTATGGGATTGCGTAGCCGCCGATCCCGCCTCGCTCTCGCCGGCCTTCAGCAGGATCAGCGGCTTGTCTGCCGCGCGCAGGCGCGCCGCGGCTTCGATGAAGCCACTGCCGTTGCGCAGGCCCTCAACGTAACCGACCACAGCCGCGGTTTGCGCATCGTCCGCGAGGTAGTCGAGGTAATCCGCATAGTCCAGGCAGGCTTCGTTGCCGGTATTGATGAACTGGTGGAAGCCCACGTCCATCTGCCTTCCGGTGGCGTAGACGATGGCGCAGACGTTGCCGCTCTGGGTCAGCAGGCTCACGGCACCCGGGCCGTCCTGCGGCGGGAACGCGCGGAAGGTGGTGGCAAATGCGGTGATGGCGCGCGTGGTCAGGTTGGCCAGCCCCATGCAGTTGGGTCCGGCGATCGCCATGCCGCTGTCGCGGGCGAAGGCCGCAAGTGCGGCCTGGCGCCCGGCACCCGCTGCGCCGGCCTCGGCAAAGCCCGAGGCGTAGACGATGGCGGCACGGATGCCGCGGGCATGGCAGCGCTGCAGCTGCGGCAGCACCTCGTCCGCGCCGAGCGCCAGCACCGCCACGTCAGGCACCTGCGGCACGGATTCGATATCGGGATAGCACGCCAGGCCGGCGATCTCGCCATAGCGCGGATTGACCGGATACACCTGGCCCTGGTATCCAAGGCGCTGCAGGTGGTCCAACGCCACGCCGCCGATGCGGCTGGTATCGCGCGAGGCGCCGATCACGGCTATCGAGGCAGGATCAAGCAGCTGCGGCAGGGCGGCGCGGCCCGGTGTGCGCGCCGTAGTGGGAAGGGGCATCGTCGTCTCCATCCTTCCTCGGTCGGAAGGTGCCCCGATTCAAGCCGATCGCGTGGGTGGCGACAAGCGCATGGCCTCCAGCTGTGCACATTATGCACAAGTCTTCAGGCAGTGATGGCCGTTGCCCGCGGGAGCGTCCTATCGGCCACTGTGCACCGGTCGCCAGCCATTCACCGCGCCAGCCTCGCAATGATCGCCTCGGCCAGGCGCACGCAACTCAGCGGCGCGCAGCCCTCAGCGTTGTTGCTGACAATGACGATGGCAGGCTGCCCCGCGCGCAGCGTGCGCGCCACTACATCGGCGATGGCATGGCGGGTGTCGGGGTCGTCGTCGACGATGCGGTCGAAGGGTGCGTAGAGCTTTTCCGCGTAGGCGTAGGGCCGGCCCCCATGCAGCATCCAGCGCAGCACCAGCGGGCCTGGCGCTTCCTCGTCCATCAGCGCCTGCGCCGCGGCCTGGCGCGGCACCGGCGGCAGGCGGTCGCGTGCCGACAGGCAGAAGCGCACCCCGTGGCGGCGCAGCAGCCGGATATAGCGTGGCGTCAGCAATGCCGGGTCGCGCAGCTCTACCGTGTAGCACGCATGCGGGGTGATCGACGGATCGAGTGCCGGCAGCGCGCCCAGGAAGGCATCGAGCCGTTCCAGGAACACGGCGCTGTCGGCCAGCGGACCCATCGGCGACAGCTGGAACAGCAGCGGCCCGCATTTGCTGCCCAGCCCGCTGGTGGCGGGCACGATGAAGTCGCGCACCGCGATCTCGGCATCGAGGAAGGCGGCGTTGGCCAGCCGGCCGGCGCCGTCGGAGCCGCGCAGCCAGGCATCGCAGACGCTGGCGGGCGCCTTGACCAGGAAGCGGAAAACTCCGTCGGGGACCTGCGCGGCATAGGACAGGTAGTCCGCCAGCGGGATCGGCCCGTAGAAGCCGCGGTCGATGCCGGCGGCGCGCAGCAGCGGATGGCGCGAATACGCGGAAAGGCCCTTGCGCGACAGCAGGCTGTCGCCGTACTCGCCGTCATAGACCAGCCCGTTCCAGCCGGGGTAGGCCCAGGAGGACGTGCCGAAGTACAGGTTCGATGGCAGCTGCGCAGCGAGCGCGCGCAGGGTTTCGTCCGCCTGTGCGGGTTGCACGCTCTTGCCACGCGCAGGTTTGCCGG
>NZ_JBYSZI010000084.1:0-21244 GCF_058787075.1 Cupriavidus sp. FW305-46 | reverse complement strand
GTGGGGGGGCACGGCGGGGGACGCTTGGGACACTGACAGTTTGCGAACAGGCGCATTGGCGGATCAACCGCCAGTATATTCCCGCCGGCCCCGGCCTGCCGCCGGACCCCTCAGTGGCTGAGCAGCCCCTCGCCGACCGGGATCACCAGCGCCGTGCCCGCCAGGCAGGCGATGTCGTCCTCGGCAAGCCGGCGCGACACCACGCTGGCCAGCCTGGCGCCGATGCGGGCAAGTTCGGCGGCGTCGGCCAGGTAGACGGCGTCGATCACGCTCTGGTCGAACTGCAGGGCCGCGCTCAGGCGGCAGCGTCCGGGCGAGCCGGCCGGCTCGGCCTGCCAGCTGACCTGCACCTGATTGCCGTCGCTGCGGTGGTATTCGGCCGACATCGGAAACAGCCGGCAGGTATGCTCGCGGGCCCACTCGACCAGGGCAGTCATGGCGATTCCCCTTTGGCGGGACAGCGCGTCCGCCGGTACGCCGCGTCAGCGGCTCAGTACATGGTAGAGCCAGTCGTGCGCGCGTGCCGGCACGCCCAGCGCGCTGGCATCGATGCGCCGCCCCTGCACCCGCAGTGTGCCTTCGTGCAGGGCATCCACCGCTGCCTGGGCATCCGGGAACCTCCCCATCACGCCATTGCCCAGCATCAGCATCCAGTCCTTCTCGCGGGGAATGAGCGTGAGCTGTCCCGCGGCGGTCTGGCAAAAGAAATAACCGTACATGCACCCCCCAAGCACCTTGCCTGTATCCATCCTAGTGCAGGGCACCGCGGGGTCGCGTGCCGATCTGCACGCTTCCGAACGGCGTGATGAATTGTTTTTGCACGGCCGCGAGTGGGCGGCCTGCATGCAGCATTTTGCCCGAAGATAGCCAGACCTCCCCGCCCGGGGGCCGCCCACTCGCGGCCGGGCGGGGCCACTGCCGCCCGCTGCGGCCGACAGCGAACCGATTGCGAACCCACGGTGCCATGAAGGCAGCCCCATTCCATTGCTTGCGCAAACTGCTCGTACCGGCGGCCCCGGCACTGGCTGCGGGCGCGGTCCTGGCCGCTGAGCCGGCCTCCATGCCGGCGGCGCCGGCGATCGAGCCGCCCGCAAACCAGGTCGCGGCGGCCACGCCGCAGCGGGCCGCAGGCGCGCGCCCCCGCATTTGCCTGGTGCTCTCGGGCGGCGGCGCGCGCGGCGCGGCGCATATCGGCGTGCTCAAGGTGCTGGAGGCGATGCGCATCCCGGTCGACTGCATCGCAGGCACCAGCATGGGTTCGCTGGTGGGGGGCGCCTATGCCACCGGCATGGCGCCCGCCGAAATGGAGCGGCTGGTCGGCGGCCTGAGCACCGACAAGATCTTCAAGGAGCGCCCGCCGCGCCAGGACCTGACCATCCGGCGCAAGCAGGACGATTTCACCAACCTGTTCACGCCCGAGATCGGAGTGCAGGCCAGCGGCCTCTTGCTGCCCAAGGGCGCGGTCTCGGGCGTGCAGCTGGAGACCGTGCTGCGCCAGCTGGCCAAGGTGCCCGGCTACCGGGACTTCGACCAGTTTCCGATTCCCTACCGCGCTGTCGCCACGGACCTGGTGGCAGGCACGCCGGTGGTGTTCAGCCAGGGCGAGCTGGCCAACGTGATGCGCGCCAGCATGTCGGTGCCGGGCGCGGTGGCGCCGGCCGAGTACGAGGGCCGGCTGCTGGTCGACGGCGGCCTGACCGACAACCTGCCGGTCGACGTGGCGCGCAGGATGGGCGCCGATATCGTGATCGCGGTGAACCTGGGCACGCCGCTGATGAAGCGTGAGGAACTGACCTCGATCATCGGCGTGACCGGCCAGATGCTCAATATCCTGACCGAGCAGAACGTGCGTGCATCGCTGGCCTCGCTGCGGCCCACCGACGTGCTGATCGAGCCGGCGCTGGGCGATTTTTCCGCGACCGACTTCGACCACCTGCCGGCAACCATCCCCATCGGCGAGGCTGCCGCGCGCAAGGTCGCCGACCGCCTCGCGCCGCTGGCGCTGCCGCCGGCGCAATATGCACAACTGCGCGCCAGACAACAGGCGGTGCAGCCGCCTGACACCCGCCCGGTCGATGAGATCAGGCTGGCGCCGCTGCAGCGCGTCAACCCGGACTACGCCACCGCAGTGATGGAAACCAAGCCCGGGCAGCCGGTCGACCAGGCCACGCTGGACCAGGACATGCGCCGCCTGTTCGGCACCGGCGACTTCGAGCACGTCAACTACGGCATCCTGGAGGAGCCCGGCAAGCGCGTGCTGGCGGTCAATGCGGTGGAGAAATCCTACGGTCCCGACTACCTGCGCTTCGGGCTCGGGCTGAGTTCGGATTTCCGCGGCGATGCCTACTTCAACCTGGTGGGCAGCTACCGGCGCACCTGGCTCAATGCGCTTGGCGCCGAATGGCGCACCGATGCGCAGGTGGGCCAGACCTCGTCGCTGATCAGTGAGTTCTACCAGCCGCTGGATACGCGCCAGTACTTCTTTATCGCGCCGCGCATCGAGCTGGAGCGGCGCCCGGTCAATGTTTTCCAGGGCAGCACGCGCATCGCCACCTACGACCTGCGCCGCTTCGACATCGCGCTGGACGCCGGCAGCCAGTTCACCAAGTACGGCGAGCTGCGCGTGGGCGTGCAGACCGGCACGGAGCACGCCACCCTGAGCACCGGCCCCGAGTCGCTGTCGCCAGGCCCGGGCAATATCCGGCGCGGCGCCATCACCGGGCGGCTCTTGTTCGACCAGCTCGACAGCGTCGACTTCCCGCGCTTCGGCTATGCGGCCCGGCTGCACATCTACGGCTCGCAGCCGGGGCTGGGTGCCGACCAGGCTTATGTCAAGGCGCAGGCGGATGGCATCTATGCCCACTCGTTCGGCGACAACACGGTCTCGCTGGCCTTCAAGGTCGGCAGCAATATCGGCGGCAAGCCGCTGCCGCGCTATGACCTGTTCCAGTGGGGCGGCTTCCTGCAGCAATCCGGTTATGCCACCGGGCAGCTGCTGGGCGGCAACCTGCAGTTTGCGCGGCTGGTCTACTACAACAAGCTGGCGCGACAGACCCTGCTGCAAGGCGTGTACGCAGGCTTTTCGCTGGAGGCGGGCCGCATGGGCGACCCGCTGGTGCCGGGGAGCCCGACCGGGCTGCTCAAATCGGGCTCGGTCTTCCTGGCGCTGGACAGTCCGCTGGGCCCGCTTTACCTGGCCTATGGGCGCGCCGCCGCAGGCACATACAGCTTTTACCTGTTCCTGGGCAAACCCTTCTGAGCCGGCCAGCATAAGCACCCACCAAATGTGAGCCTGCCGCACCCTACCAAAGTTGTATGTAATGTCTTAATTCAAATGTCTATACTTTTTACGTCACCAAGACCCCTCTTGAATGACGACCTTCCCCGGTCGCCGCTCCCCAGCGGCGACTTTTTTTTGGGCGCCCGCCTGGCATGCGGCGCCTATAATCCGGGCCTCGGGCTGCACTTGCGGCCGCACTGCGTCCCTTTCGCGCGCCTCCTCCCATGCAGATTGATTTCACCCATTTCACGCCGTGGCTGTCGCTGGCCGGCGGGCTGGTCATCGGCCTCGCGGCGGCGCTGATGATCCTGGGTCTGGGCCGCATTGCCGGCATCAGCGGCATTGTCGGCGGCCTGCTGAAGCTGCCGCACGGCGACAGCGCGTGGCGCGCCGCCTTTGTGATCGGGCTGTTGCTGGCGCCATGGCTGGCGGGCGCGTTCGATGCCATGCCCGCGGCGCAAATCGATGCCGGCTGGGGTGAGGTGCTGGCGGCGGGGCTGCTGGTAGGCATCGGCACGCGCTACGCCGGCGGCTGCACCAGCGGGCACGGCGTGTGCGGCCTGTCGCGGGGCTCGGTGCGCTCGCTGGCCGCCACGCTGACCTTCATGGCGGCGGGCTTCCTGACGGTGCTGGTGCAGCGCCATTGGCTGGGAGGCTGACCGATGGGCATGCTCTTCTCATTGCTGGCCGGGCTGGTGTTCGGCATCGGCCTGATCCTGTCCGGCATGGCCAACCCGGCCAAGGTGCTGGGTTTTCTCGACCTGGCCGGCGCCTGGGACCCGTCGCTCGCCTTTGTCATGGCCGGCGCGATCCTGGTGGGGGTGGTGGCCTTCGCACTGGCGCGCCGGCGCCAGCGCTCCTGGCTGGGGCTGCCGATGCAGTGGCCGGCGCTGGCCGCGGTCACGCCGCGGCTGGTGCTGGGCAGCGCGGCGTTCGGCGTGGGCTGGGGCCTCGCGGGCTTCTGCCCGGGCCCGGCGCTGGTGGCGCTGGGTGCCGGCTATGCCAAGGCCTGGGGCTTTGTCGGCGCCATGCTGGCTGGGATGGCGCTCTACGAGATCGCGGAGCGACGCGGGCGTTGATGCCGTGCAGCATCCGGCCCGCGTGCCATGCGGGCGATGCGCGAATGCAGCAAAGGCTGGCCCCTGGCGGCCAGCCGGTTTAAGATTGCGCGATTATCGGACAACAAGCCCAGACAACACACCTCCCAATGGATGTCCTCCGCCCCCTCGGTCTTGGCCATGCACAGGCCGACACCGTCCGCGTTGCCCGGCCCCAGGCCGACCTGCTCGCCAGTTTTGCCGGCGATCCCAACTTCATGCTGTCGCTGGCGCGCGGGCTGACCGTGCTGGAGGCGTTCTCGGAACGCAAGCGCCCGCTGACGATCTCGCAGGTGGCGCAGCGCACGCAGTTGTCGCGCGCCTCGGTGCGGCGCTGCCTCTATACGCTGGAACAGCTCGGCTACGTCAGCCAGCAGGACGGGCAGTTCGCGCTGCGGCCGCGCGTGCTGCACCTGGGCCACGCGTATTTCTCGTCGACCTCGCTGGTGTCTCTGGCGCAGCCGATCCTGGACAACCTGAGCGCGCGCATCCACGAGACCTGCACGCTGGCGATCCTGGACGGCACCGACATCCTGTACCTGGTGCGCTCCGAAGTGCAGCGGGTGCTGAACTATTCGCTAGGCATGGGCAGCCGCCTGCCAGCCTACTGCACCTCCAACGGCCGGCTGCTGCTGGCGCACCAGCCCGCCACAGTGCTGGACGGCTTCTTCGAGCATGCCGAGCTGCGCCCGCGCACGCTGCAGACCAAGGTCTCGCGCCAGGAGCTGGAAGCGTGCTTCGAGCGCGCCCGCGAAGTGGACTACGTGATCGTCGATGAAGAGCTGGAACCGGGCCTGCGCGCGATGGCGGTGCCGGTGCGCTCGGCCTCGGGCATCGTGCTGGCGGGGCTGAGCGTGAGCGTGCGCGCCGCGCGTGTCTCTGAAGCAGAGATGATCTCGCGGCTGCTGCCGCCGATACGCGAAGCCGCGGCGGCAATCGGCCGACTGATCGGCTCCTGATTGCCGCTGACTACCCGGGCAGCCGCACGGGATTGAGGTAATCCGGGCCCGGGTTGCGCGGCCTCGGCACCGGTGCTTCAGCCCCGGTGCGCCAGTTCCAGCGCAAATACCAGCCGCTGCAGGAAGTTCTCCATGCGCCCGTCCGGATGGATGAAGGCGCAGCCGAAATGGTGGATGGCGCTGTCGTCATGGCCCACCAGCCAGTGGCCAACCACCTGCAGGTCCAGCTCAAGCTTGCCCAGCTCGCGGAAGTCCAGCCGGCACTTGCCGACCGTGGTGCCGACCGGCAGGTGCTCTGCCGAGACCGTCTTCGAGCGCAGACCCACGCCCGACAGCGACAGGTCGGCGATATCGAGCCCCAGCACGGTCTTGTCCGACATGTGGATCTCGCAGCGGTAGCCTCTCGTCACCAGCGTGCGCGCGCGGAAATGGCGGCGGCGCTGGAAGTGGTAGAGCTTCTCGGGGAATTCGACGACGAAGGCGGGGCCTTCCTCATAGCGCGTGGCGCCCGGCCGGCCCACTACGAAGTTGACCGGCACGCCGCGCAACAGCCCCGAGAACGCATTTTCATCCGAGGTCATCAGCGACATCCGTTCGGGTTCCGCATTGCACCAGTCGAACACGAAGGTGCGGTCGACCGGGTCGACGTGCAGGACCGACGTGACGAACTGGTGCCCGGTGCGGGTGCGCACGCTCAGCATGCACTTCTGCCAGGACAGGTCGCGCAGCACGGTGCCGATCTGCGAGTTGTGCGTCAGGCGATAACGGTCATCCGCCGGCTCAATGTCGGATTCGGCGCCGTTATCGGCTGGCCCGGAGGCATCGTGCTGATTCATGGATTCACGCAACATCTGGAGTGGCTGGGATCGCCGGTTACGGGGGCTTCGGCCTGCCGGCCGCGCGCATGTTAAGCGCGTGTCCCGATGCCCGGCAAGACGCATGCTCTCACTTCGGCAGATCTGTGGCAGAACTTGAGCACAGACTTCCGGGGGGTAGCGCGCACGCCGCTTTCAGGCGTCCGGTGGCGGCGCCGCAAGCGTTGCCTGCGCCTCTTCGCGCAACCACGCCAGCAGCACCAGCCGGCGCGTGTCGTGTTCAAACGGCGCGGGCGACAACAAATGATAGGCCGATCCGTCGGCAACAAAGCCGAACGGCGCGGCCAGCCGGCCATCGGCGATCTCGTCCGCGGCCATCAGCTGCGAGGCCATGGCCCAGCCCAGCCCTGCGGCGGCGGCCTGCAGACTGAGGTAGAAATGTTCGTACCAGGCGTCGCCGTCGCACTGCACGACGGGGGCGGCATCGTCGCGCACCGCCTGCCAGCGCTGCCATGCCTCGGGCCGCGTGCGCGTATGCAGCCGCGCCGGGACCGTGGCTGCCCCCTGCGCAAGCTGCGGCCGGCACACCGGCCCCACCCGTTCCTGCGCCACCTCGCGTGCATGCCAGCGCGCATCGAAGGCAAAGTCATTGCGCCGCAGTGCCAGGTCGGCGCCGCTGCGGGTGAAGTCGATCGGCCCGCCTGCTGCCATCAGGTGCAGCGGGATATCGGGATGGCGCGCGGCAAAGCGCGGCAGCCGCGGGATCAGCCAGCGCATGGCGATGGTCGGCTCGCATGACAGCACCAGCGCTCGCCCCGGCGGTTGCGTGCGGATGCGCGCGGCGGCGCCGGCCAGCACCTCCATCGATTGCGTCGACGCCGCGAACAGCGTGCGCCCCGCCTCGGTCAGGAAGACCCCGCGGTTGCGCCGCTCGAACAGCGCCACGCCCAGCGTGTCCTCCAGCTGGCGGATCTGCCGGCTGACCGCGCCATGGGTCAGGTGCAGTTCCTCCGCCGCCCGGACAAAGCTCTCGTGGCGCGCCGCGGCCTCGAAGAATCGGATCCAGCCCAGCCAGTGCATCAGTCAGTTTTTCTCACGTAATTGCGCGAGTATATATCGGTTGTGGCGGCGCTTTCCGGCACGCAGAATTGGGTACGCCCGGATCTCCCGATGTGGCGATTTCCGGATAACTGTAACTTAACCTCACAGAAAATGCCCCCAATCGCCGAATCCCTGGCGGTCGCCGCCGTGACCGTGCTGGCCGTTGTCAGTCCGGGCCCGGACTTCGCCATGGTCACCCGCAACAGCTACCTGTACGGCCGCCGCGCCGGCCTGCTCAGCGCCCTCGGGATCGCGCTGGGGGTGCAGGTGCATGTGCTCTATACGATATTCGGGGTGGGGCTGCTGATGGCCCATGCGCACAACGTGCTGACGGTGGTGAAGATGCTGGGCGCGGCCTATCTGGTTTGGATCGGAATCCAGACGCTGCGCAACCGCGAGGCCCTGGCAGTAGACCTGCAAGGTGCGCGCACGCTGCCGCCGTGGGCGGCGCTGCGCATGGGCTTCCTGACCAATGCGCTGAACCCGAAGACCACGCTGTTCGTGGTCAGCACCTACACCCAGGTGGTCGATGTGCACACGCCGGTGCCGGTGCAATGGGCTTATGGCGGATTCATGTCGGTGGCGCACCTGGCGTGGTTCAGCCTGGTGGCGTGCGTGTTCACCGCGCCGGCACTGCGCGCGGCGATGCTGCGGCGCCAGCGGCTGCTGGACCGCACCATCGGCTCGGCCTTGTGCGGGCTGGGCGTAACGCTGGGACTCAGCAACCTGGCGTAGTGCCGGCCTGCGTCAGTGGCCAGGCCTGGCGCACGAGATGCTGGGGGCCTTGCGGGCCGAGCCGGCTTTCGAACAGCACCAGCCGCTGCACCTGCCAGGGCTCGCTGGCCAGGCTACGGTGCGTATCGAGCCACGCGCGCAGCACGCTTTCGGGCACGGACGGCTTGCAGCGCGCCAGCGTCAGGTGCGGATGGAAGCGCCGCCGCTCCGGGGTAATGCCCGCGGCCCCGGCCAGCGCCTGCCCGACGTCGGCATGCAGGGCGCGCAGCGCGTCCAGGCCGGGACCTGGCGCCAGGCCCGCCCACAGCACCGAACCCTGGCCGCTGCGAAAGCGCCCGGTACCGGCTGCCTGAAGCAGGAAGGCAGGTGCGCGGATGCTGTCGAGCGCGGCCTCCAGCGCTGCGCCAGGCACGTTGCACTCACCCAGGAAGTGCAGGGTCAGGTGGACTTGCTCTGGCGCTGCCGGCCGCACACCGTGCGCGGGCGGCAGGATCGACAGCAGCCATGCCGCCAGCGCGGGCGGGACTTCCACGGCAATGAACAGGCGCGGCATGGCAGCGCAGCCGGCGCCATCAGCCGGGCGAGGTGCCGATGCCTTCGCGCTGCAGCAAGGCGCGCTTGCGCTCGATGCCGCCGGCGTAGCCGGTCAGCGCGCCGGCACTGCCCAGCACGCGATGGCAGGGCACGATCACCGACAGCGGGTTGCGTCCCACCGCGCCGCCGACTGCGCGCGCATGCGTGGGCGGCAGGCCCAGGGTGCGGGCCAGTTCGCCGTACGACGCGGTCTCGCCGCAGGGGATGGCCAGCAGCGCCTCCCACACGCGCTGCTGGAACGGGCTGCCGGCAAAGCGCACCGGCACGGTGAAGGTATCGCGGCGGCCGGCGAAATATTCGGCCAGTTCCGACGCGGCGCGGTCGAGCACCGCGGCGTCGGCCGGCGGCACGTCGCGGCTGTCGGCAATGCCTGCGGGATGGTATTTCTGCCCGGCGAAGAAAAGGCCAGTCAGGTGTGCGCCTTGCGCGCGCAGCAGGATGGTCCCGAGCGGGCTGTCGATATGGCGATAGCTGGTCATGTGATCGTCTCCGGTTCGGCCGCGGCACTGGCCGCATCCTTCATCGCTTCATAGCGATGCCACAGGTGGATGGCGGCGTAGGCACGCCACGGCGCCCATTGCGCGGTGCGCTCGTGCATCGCGCGCACGGTACTGACGCCCAGCACCTTGCGCAGCGCATAGTCGGTGCCGGGGAACGCATCGGGCCAGCCCAGCGCGCGCATGGCGACATACTGCGCGGTCCAGTCGCCGATGCCGCCGACCTCGCGCAGCGCCGCCACGGTCTGCTCCGGCTGCGCGTGCGCATCGAGCGCCAGCGTGCCGCCGGCCACGCGCTGCGCCAGCGCCAGCAGCGTGCGCGCCTTGCCCGCCGACACCCCGGCATCGCGCAAGCCTTGCTCTGGCAGTGTGGCAATGGCGGCGGCACTCGGGAACGTGTAGCGCAGGCCGTCCGGGGGCGTGCCGTCCAGCGACTGCCCCGCGTGCCGCGCCAGCGCGCCCAGGATGCGCCGCGCCTGCACCACCGAGATCACCTGCCCCACCACCGCGCGCACCGCGATCTCGAAGCCATCGACGCTGCCCGGCAGGCGCACGCCCGGCATTGCCTCGGCAAGCTCGCCCAGGTGCCGGTCCACCACGTCCGGGCGGCAGCCCAGGTCGCACAGGCGGCGCACCTTGCCCAGCGCCTGCGGAATCACGCGCGCCAGCGAGGCCGACAACGTGACGCGTAGCACCAGCCGGCGCGGCACATGTTCGATCCGTACCCAGCCGGTATGCGTGCTGCCGCCGGCATCCACCAGCAGCGTGCGCATATAGGTGCCGTCCCGGATGGCCTCGATGCCATCCACCGCGCGGATAGCCAGGAAGCGCAGCCATGCGTCCCAGGCAAACGGCGGGCGGTAGCCCAGGTCGAACACCAGCCGGTCGGCCACGCCGTCGGCGGCGCGGCGGCGCAGCGCCCGCGGCGTCAGGCCGTAGCGGGTCTTCAGCACATCGTTGAAACGGCGCACACTGCCGAAGCCCGCCGCCAGCGCCACTTCGGTCACCGGCAGCGCGGTGTCGGCCAGCAAGCGCTTGGCCAGCAGCAGCCGCTGCGTCTGCGCGTACTCAAGCACCGACACGCCGAACTGCGCATCGAACAGGCGCCGCAGGTGCCGCTCGGTCACGCCGATGCGCGCTGCCAGCGTGGCCACGCTGCCTTCGGCCATGAAGCCCTCGTCGATCAGCGTGGCCGCGGCCTGCGCCAGCCGGCCTGAAATATCGGCCAGCCCGTGCCCGGGCGCCAGTTCCGGACGGCAGCGCAGGCAGGGGCGGAAGCCATGCTTCTCCGCCGCCGCAGCGCTCTCGTAGAAGGTGCAGTTTTCGCGCTTGGGCGTGCGCACTGCGCACACCGGCCGGCAGTACACGCCGGTCGACGACACGCCCACGAAGAAGCGTCCGTCGAAGCGGCGGTCGTGCGAGGCCACGGCCTTGTAGCAGGTATCGGGATCGAGGTGCATGACGGCATGCTACCGCTACCTGCAAGTGCTTACCCGCTGGATTCGGACATTTCCCTCTGGCGCGCGGGCGTGGGCTGCGGCACAGTTCCTGGCAGGGGCGGCGGCTAGAATGCGCTTCGTGCCTCACCCGCCAACCCACTGCCACCGCCCGCCCGGAGACGCCATGCGCCGCACTGCCCTGCACCTGTCCTTGCTCGCTTCGCTTGCCTGCGCGCCGGCGTTGGCGCAGCCGGTGCAGACCGCGCCCACGGCGACGCCTGCCACAGCCACGCAGGTGGCATCGGTCGAAGGCATCACCGAATACCGCCTGCCCAACGGCCTGCGCATCATACTGGCACCGGACGCGGCCAAGGCCACCACCACCGTCAACATCACCTACCTGGTCGGCAGCCGCCATGAGAACTATGGTGAGACCGGCATGGCCCACCTGCTCGAGCACCTGCTGTTCAAGGGCACGCCATCGCTGCCCGGCAAGGCCATCCCGACCGAGTTCGCCCGGCGCGGCATGAGCGTGAACGGCACCACCGCGCAGGACCGCACCAACTACTTCGGCACCTTCAGCGCCAACGATGAAAACCTTGACTGGGCGCTGCGCATGGAAGCCGACCGCATGGTCAACAGCGTGATCTCGCGTGCCGACCTGGACAGCGAGATGACGGTGGTGCGCAACGAGATGGAAATGGGCGAGAACAGCCCCGGGCGCATGCTGATGCAGCAGACCATGGCCGCCGCCTACCGCTGGCACAACTACGGCAAGGCTCCGATCGGCGCGCGCAGCGATGTCGAGCACGTCAGCATCGACGGCCTGCGCGCCTTCTATCGCCGCTACTACCAGCCCGACAACGCGGTGCTGGTGGTGGCCGGCAAGTTCGATCCCGCCGCCACGCTGGCACGCATCGAGCGCTACTTCGGGCCGATCCCGCGCCCGACGCGCGTGCTGCCGCCCGAGCATACCGTCGAGCCCGCACAGGAAGGCGCGCGCGAGCTGGTCGTGATGCGCCCCGGCGACAACAGCCTGGTCGCCGCCCAATACCACGTCAGCCCGGGTGCGCATCCGGACAGCACGGCACTCTCGCTGCTGACCCTCATCCTCGGCGATACGCCGGGCGGGCGGCTGTACAAGGCGCTGGTCGAGCGTGGCCAGGCCGTGTCGGTCGGCACCGCGCTCTATGCGATGAAGGACCCGGGCGCGCTGCTGCTCATGGTCGAGACGTCCAAAGACCAGCCGCTCGCGGCTGCGCGCGCCGGGCTGATCACGCAGGTCGAGGGCTTTGCCGAGGCGCCCGTGACCGAGGCCGAGCTGGAACGTGCGCGCGTGCGCATGCGCAACGCCTACGAGCACTACATGAACGATCCCGGCGCGCTCGGCGTGGCGCTGTCCGAGGCCATCGCCAAGGGCGACTGGCGCCTGTTCTTCCTGGCGCGCGACCGCATCGAGACCACCACGCTGGCAGACGTGCAGCGCGTAGCGCTGAACTACCTGCAAGCCTCGAACCGCACCGTGGGCGTGTTCCTTCCCGCCGAGCAGCCGTCGCGCGCGCAGGTGCCGCCGGCGCCCGATGTCACGGCCATGGTCAGCGGCTACCAGGGCAGGCAGGCAATGGCCGCGGTGGCGGCATTCGATCCCAGCCCCGCCAATATCGAGGCCCACACCACGCGCCAGACGCTGGCCAACGGCATGCAGCTGGCGCTGCTGCCCAAGCCCGCGCGCGGTGAAGTGGTGCACGGCGCGCTGGTGCTGCGCATGGGCGACGCGCAGAGCCTGCAGGGGCTGACCACGGTGGGCGCGCTGACCGCCTCCATGCTCCGGCGCGGCGCGGCTGGCATGGACCGCCAGCAGATCGCCGACCGCATCGAGGCGCTGCGCGCACGCGTCGGCATCTCTGGCAGCTCTGAGCGCGTGACCGTCAGCTTCGAGACGCGCCGCGCGCACTTGCCGGAACTGCTGGCCCTGCTGCGCGACCTGCTGCGCGCACCGACCTTCCCCGAGGCGGAGTTTGAGACGCTGCGCAAGACCAGCATCGCGGAGATCGAGAGCATCCGGCGTGAGCCGGGCGTGATGGCGTCCAACGCGCTGGGCCGCCATGGCGACCCCTACCCCGCGGGCGACCCGCGCCATGCGCGCACCTTTGCCGAGAACATCGCCGACCTGCAGGCCGCCACCCTGGCGCAGGTGCGCGACTTCCACGCGCGCTTCTATGGCGCGGGCCATGCGCAATTGAGCCTGGTGGGCGACTTCGATGCCGCGGCCGCGGCCGCGCAGGCAGCGCAGCTGTTCGGCGACTGGAGCGCGCAACGGCCCTACGCGCGCGTCGAGCGCCCCTTTGTGCCGATCCCGCCGGCGGAGTTCACGCTGCCCGCGCCGGGCAAGGCCAATGCCATCTACCTGGCCTCCACGCCGATCGACCTGACCAATGACGCGCCGGACTATGCGCTGATGATGATTGCCAACCGCGTGCTCGGCGGCGCCAGCCTGCGCGGCCGCCTGGCTGACCGGCTGCGGCAGCGGGAAGGCCTGAGCTATGGCGCGAGCAGCTGGGTGCAGGTGGGCGCGCTCGACCGCGCGGGACGCTTCGGCCTGCAGGCGCAATACGCACCGCAGAACCTGCCGCGCTTGCAACGCGCCGTGACCGAGGAGCTGGAGCGTTTCGTGCGCGACGGCATCACCGCGCAGGAACTGGCCGAGGCCGTCAGCGGCCTGCTGCAGCAGGGCATGGTCGGCCGCAGCAACGACGCCGCGCTGGCCGGCGCGCTGGCCAACCAGCTCTACCTGGGCCGCACCATGGCCTTCACCGCCGAACTCGAAGAGCGCCTGCGCAACGCCACGCCGGAAACCGTCAACGCGGCCATTCGGCGCTACATGCAGCCAGGCACGCTGTCGCGCGTCTATGCTGGCGACTTCAGCGGCGCACCGGCGCAACTGGGTCCAACCGGCAGCGGAAGTGGCTCCGGCGCGGCCGGCAGCACAGGCAACGAAGCGGCCGGCGCGGCACCGCAGGCGCAGCCCTGACATACGCGGGAAACAATATTCGGCTGCACTGGCAAGAGGCCGCAGGCGCGGCCAGCGCAACATCGCAGCGGCAAGGCAGGGAGCGGTCGGCAGGCGTCCGGTGCAAGCCCCTTGCCGCGACCCCGGGTTGACTGTATATTCGTACAGTATAAGTCGATATAAGAGGTGTGGATGTCAATCGTGCGAGCTGGCAGCAAGGCAGAAGCGCTCAGGCTTCTGGCCTCGGAAGGCGTGCTGGCGCTTGAGCTGGACTACGAGACAGGATGGCAGGATGCCGTCGAACTCGGCAGGCTCGGAGAAAAGCGCGGTATCAAGGTGCAGTATCGCGGACAAGAAAGCATCGCCGTCCGTTCCCGCGAAGCCCTGATCGAAGGGCTGGCCAAACCCAAGGCCACGTTCCGTCAACGCAATCTCTATTGCCAGTTCGATCTCGGCACGCTGGCGGACCATGAACTGCTCGACCTCGAGGCCAAGGCCACGCGGCTCGGGGACTATATCCTCGCCGGCCATCTGCTGCGCGATGTCGATGGCGTGTGGCCGCAATAAGCGGCTTGCGCGCACGCCGGGCCACTAGAAGAGAAAAAGCCGCCATGCAGGCGGCTTCCGTCATGTTGCGCTGAGCATGTTCTTCGTGCCCGGTACCCCGGTCAATGCCACACCCGCGTGGCGTTGGCCCAGCGCGCCGCGCACGACGACTGCGCTACGGCCGCGTCGATCGTTTCGTTGGCGGCCTCCGCCGCCGGCACCGCCGCGGCGGTATCCAGCGCCGCGCGCCACAGCACCGCCGACACCAGCGTCTTGCACTGCCGCCGTTCGCCATGCGCAAGCGCCAGCAGCCGCTCATAGCCGTCCAGCACGATCAGCCGGTCACCACGGCGCGGATGCAGCGACAGCGTGTAGAGGTGGTCAGACTCGCATTGCAGGCTGCCGCCGCTGACCGCGACCACGATTGCACCCGGCAACGCAATGCCGCTGGCCTGGACCTCGCCACGCAAGCGCGCCAGGTGCGCGTGCGCGCGTGGATCGCTGGTGCCGCCCACACCGCCCGCCATCTCAGCTGGCAGCGCGCTGAGCGCCATCAGCTCGGCCGGCGACACCGCCAGCGTATAGGCCTGCAGCGTGGGACGATAGGTCGCCACCACGGCGCGCAGCCGGTGCGGCGCATCGCCATCATGCCCTGCCTGCAGCGGGCTGTCCGGCCCGCGTAACTGCATCGTGTTCATGTCGACTCCTGCCGCGCCGGGCGGTTGCATGGTCAGTCGCGCAGCAGTTGCTTGGCGATGATCAACTGCTGGATCTGCGTGGTGCCTTCATACAGGCGCAGCAGGCGCACGTCGCGGTAGAAGCGCTCGGCCTTGTACTCGGCGATATAGCCGGCGCCGCCATGGATCTGCACCGCGCGGTCGGCCACGCGGCCCACCATCTCGGTACAGAACATCTTGGTGCACGAGGCCAGCATGCTGACCTCCGGATCGCTCTTGCCGGCGGGCTTGGCGTCGTAGCGCTGGGCGCAGTCGCGCACCATCGACAGGCCGGCGTAGAGCTCGGCCTGGCTGTCGGCCAGCATCGCCTGGATCAGCTGGAAGTCGCCGATGGGCTTGCCGAACTGCTTGCGCTCCCTGGCATAGGCCACAGCGTCGGTGATCAGGCGATGCGCCATGCCGCAGGCCAGCGCCGAGATATGCAGGCGGCCGCGGTCGAGCACCTTCATCGCGGTCTTGAAGCCCACCCCCGGCACGCCGCCGATGATATTGGCGGCCGGCACGCGCACGTTCTCAAGCACCACGTCGCAGGTCTTGGTGCCGCGCTGGCCCATCTTCTTGTCCGGCTTGCCCAGCGAGATGCCCGGGGTGTCGGCCGGCACGATGAAGGACGAGATGCCCGAAGCGCCCGCGCCGCCGGTGCGCGCCATCAGCGTGAAGGCGCCGGCGCGCGGCGCGTTGGTGATGAAGCGCTTGGTGCCGTTGATAACGTAGTGGTCGCCGTCGAGCTCGGCCTTGGTCTGCAGCGAAGCCGCATCGGAGCCGGCGTTCGGCTCGGTCAGCGCGAACGAGATGATCAGCTCGCCGCTGGCGATGCGCGGCAGGTATTGCTGCTTCTGTTCCTCGGTGCCATCCATCAGGATGCCCTGCGAGCCGATGCCGACGTTGGTGCCGAACACCGAGCGGAAGGCAAAGGCGGTATGGCCCAGGTCGTAGACCACATCGCATTCCTGCGACATCGACAGGCCGATGCCGCCGTAGTTCTCGGGGATGGAGATGCCGAACAGGCCCATCTCCTTCATGTCCGCGACGATCTCGGCGGGCACGTCGTCGGTTTCCTCCAGCGTGTCTTCGGCGGGCTTCAGGCGTTCGTCGATGAAGCGCTGCACCGAGGCGCGCAGCAGGGCAAAGGATTCTTGGTCAAGGGCCATGATGATTCTCCGGGTCAAGCCAGTGCGTCAGTCTGGCCGCCTATGGTACGCTGGTCGCGGGATTTGACAATCCACTGAAACTTGGACAGAAGCGTCAGTATAATTTGACAATCGCGGCCGGCCTCAACCCAATGTGGCGGATAACAGGCCCGCCACGCCGATGGCCAGCGCCGCCAGCGCATCGCCCGCGATCAGGCCGCCACCGACCAGCGATGCCGTGCTCATATCCTGCGGCAAACCCCGGGCCGTCCTTGCGGGCCTGGCCACGGCGGCGGCCACGCTCGCCGCCACGCCGCCGGCCGCCATCCACCCGGCCGCCGCCAGGTTGACGAAGCCACCGAAAGACGACGCATAGGGCGAGGGCAGGATCGCCGCATCGAGCAGGAAATCCGCCACCCGCCCGCGCCGGCTGGCTTGCGCGAAGCGCTGCCACGCCTGCCGGCCGAGGATGGCCTTGCGCAATACCGCGGTGGCCAGGCCGAGCGCCAGACCCGTTGCCACCGCAACATGCTGGCCGGTGCGGCTTTGCGCCAGCCCGTGCAGCACGCCCACGATCTTGTATGTCATGGCCGAGGTCCAGCGCGCGGGCTGCTGGTCGGCCGGCAGGCTGGTCTGGTCCAGCGCCAGCACCGGATAGGCATGCATGAACAGCCGTGCCATCGCCACCGCCACCAGCGCACCCACGACGATGCCCGCCACCTGGTAGCCGAACTGCACCATGCGGTCGCTGCCCAGGCGCCAGCCGGTGGAGCGGTCCTGCTGCATGTCGCTCGCCTCGGCCGTGGCCACCAGCAAGACCGTGGCGGCGATCAGCCCGACATGGGGCGCGCGCAGCCCGGCGGCGGCCATCAGGATCACGGACAGCACGAAGGCGGACGAGATCGGGTTCTGGTCGACCATGCCGACCGAGATGCCGTTGACCAGCGCAAACACCAGCGCCAGCAGCACCGCCATCAGCTGGAAGCCCAACGGCTGGCCGAACCAGGCCACGCCCGCCGCCACCGTGGCCGCGCCCCACAGCAGCGCCCAGGCCGCCACCCAGCCCATGCCCGGCCCGCGCCGCGGCGCAGGGTGGCGGCGCGCGCGCCACTGGCGGCACGCCTGTGCCAGCAGCAAGGCCACATCGACCGCAGCCGCCCCCATGATCATGCCCAGGGCCACCAGGAAGGTGGCCTTGCGATAGGGCTCGCCGGGCGCCATCCAGCCCGCGGCGACAAACCACGGGGTCATGGCCCAGCCGGCCAGCCCGCCCACCAGCGCGGCAATGCCCACGCGCGCGCCGACGATCATCCCGGCGCCGAAGGTCGCGGCCGACAGGTCCAGCGCCGCCAGCCACGGCATGCGCGCGGCGCCCAGGCCGCAACCCAGGCCCAGCGCCAGGCCGCCCCCGAGCCGCGCCACCGAACGCCGCAGCAGCGCCGGATCGGTCAGCGCGCGCAGGATATTGGCCACGGCCAGCCCCGACGGAAAGGTCAGCTGCATCCGGTCCACCAGCAATGGCGTGTACAGCATGCCCACACCCACCCCGAACATGCCGATGCACAGCATGTACAGCACCAGCTGCCACAACGGCGGCTGCGCCATGCCCAGCCACGCCATCGCCTGCAGCACCACGGCCATGCCGCCCATGCCCGCCACCGACGCCGCCGCGGTCTGGATGTAGTTGGCGCCGTGGCGCCCGGGCGCGCCATAGCCTGCAGTCACCACCGAGCCGAGGATGCCCGCCAGCACCTGCCCGCCGACAAAGAAGCCCAGCGAGAAATTCATATACGCGGCAGCGATGCCGCCCAGCGGACCCAGCACCAGCATGCCTGCCGCGCCCAGCAGCACGTGGTACTGCCAGCTGCCCGGCGCAGGCAGCCTGGTGGCGCGGGGTGCGGCATCGGTCGGGAGCGTGGGCATGGCGCAGCGGGTGGGCTGAAGTAGTGTGCCTCTTGCGAAGCATAGGCCAAGGACGGCCTGCGGCGATGTGCGACTTGTTCCCGACTTTCGCCGGATCGCCGTTTCCCGGCCGGGTTAACACTAGTTTCGTGCGCAACCATCTGGTCGATATAGTTGCGCACACAACTACATCGCAGAGACACTACGACCCCGCCATGCCAGACTCCACCGCACCCCACGCGGCCGTGCCGCCGGCACCGCCGCCCTCGTCATCGCGCCCATGGCCGCAGCACGTGCCGGTACTGATTGCCGGCGGCGGCCCGGTCGGCCTGACGCTGGCTGCGCTGCTGGCGCGCCAGGGCATAGCCGCGCTGGTGGTGGAAGCCGACGACGGCTACTGCGCCGGCAGCCGGGCCATCTGCATGGCGCGGCGTTCGCTGGAAATCCTCGGCTGGGTGGGCGCAGACCGCGCCACCGTCGAAACCGGCCTGCCGTGGGTGGGCGGGCGTAGCTACTACCGCGATGCCGAGGTGCTGCATTTCCGCATGCCCAGCGAACCCGGCGAGCGCTTCGCGCCGATGGTCAATATCCAGCAGTACTACCTGGAAGCCCTCGCCCACGACGCCGCGCTGCGCGGCGCTGCGCCAGCGGATGTGCGCTTCGGCGCGCGCGTGCAGGCGGTGCGCCAGCACGGCAGCGGCGTCGTGGCCGAGATCCAGACTGGCGCAGGCGTGGTGCAGGTCGACGCGCAATGGCTGGTGGCCTGCGACGGCGGGCGCAGCACCGTGCGCGAGCAACTGGGGCTGCGCATGGAAGGCACCCAGTACGAAGGCCGCTACGTGATCGTCGATATCGTGCAGAAGACGCGGCGCGAGGTGGAGCGGCTGGCCTGGTTCGACCCGCCTTCCAACCCCGGATCGACCATCCTGATGCACCGCCAGCCTGACGACGTCTGGCGCATCGACTACCAGATCCGCGACGACGAAGACCCTGACGAAGCCGTCAAGCCCGAGAACGTGCTGCCGCGCGTGCAGAGCCACCTCGACATGATCGGCGAGACCGAGCCGTGGCGGCCGCTGTGGATCTCCATCTACAACGCCAAGTGCCTGACCTTGCAGGACTACCGCCACGGCCGCGTGCTGTTTGCCGGCGACGCCGCGCACCTGGTGCCGATCTTTGGCGTGCGCGGGCTCAACTCCGGGCTGGACGATGCCGGCAACCTGGCCTGGAAGCTGGCGTGGGTGCTGCGCGGCCAGGCGCCCGACAGCCTGCTCGATTCCTATTCGGCCGAACGCGTGCATGCCACGCGGCAGAACATCGCCTACGGCGCCAAGAGCACCGAGTTCATGGCACCGCCCGACTTTGCCTTCCGGCTGATGCGCGAAGCCACGCTGCGGCTGGCGCAGCATGAGCCCGCGGTGCGGTCACTGATCAATCCGCGGCAGTCGGCACCGATTGCCTATACGGATTCGGCGCTGAACGGTCCCAGCGACTTTGGCGACGACTGTCCTGGCGCCGCGCCCGGCCTGCCCGCGCCGGAAATGCGCGTGGCAGGCCCCGACGAGGTCGTGCACCTCACGCAATGCTTCGGGCAACGGTTCACGTTGCTGTACTTCAGCGATGCGCCCTCGCTTCCCGAGCCACTGGCCGCATTCGAGAATGCGCATCCGGAGGCCGTGCAGACACACGTGGTGGTCACCGGCGGCAACGTGGCCGACGCCACGGCGCTGGCCGACGTCGCCGGCCAGGCCCACGCCCGCTACGGCGCACGATCCGGCACGCTCTACCTCATCCGCCCCGATGGCTATGTCCTGGCACGCTGGCGCGAACCGTCATGGGACGCCGTGCGCGCCACCCTCGCCCCCCTGATGCAAACCGGAGCCCGCCATGCAAGCTGAAGACCTCGACCTCGCCTACACCCGCCTGTGCGAGGCTATGGGCCGTGCCGGCGAAGCACGCTCCCCGCTGCTATTGGCAATGGTGTGCCTGGGCCTGATGAGCCGGCAGGAAGCGCTGGCGCCGGTGCTGGCGCTGATCGACGAAGCCGAGGCTCGCAGCCAGCAATAGGGAGTACAGGACGCTAGAATGCCGACGCCTGACAAGGACACGCCATGAAGCCACTGCCACGCCTCGACCAGTTCCTGACCTACCGCCTGCACCAGGTCAACAAGCTCAGCGACAAGGACAGCGCCGCCGCCTACCTGGAGCAATGCGGCCTGCCGCTCAGCGAGGGCCGCTGCCTGGCCGCGATCGGCGCCTTCGCGCCGCTGTCGGTCAACCAGCTGGCGCAGGGCGCCAACCTGACCAAGGGCCAGGCCAGCCGCTCGGCGCAGGCGCTGGTGGCGCGCGGGCTGGTCAGCAAGGAGGCGAGCGAGGCCGACGGGCGCGGCGTGGTGCTGTCACTGACCGCACAGGGCAAGCCGCTGTACCGGCAGGCGATCGCGATGATCGCCAGGCGCAATGCGGAGATCTTCGGCTGCCTGAGCGACGCCGAACAGGCGCTGCTGGGCAGCTTGCTCGACCGGCTGGTCGCGCACGCCGGCCAGCAGGACGAAGACGGCGCCGAAGACGCCGGCGCCTGATCCGTCAGCGGCGCAGGCTGTCCACCTGCATGCGTGCGCCATCGCGGCGCGCGGCGTCGGCCACTTCATTGGTGACCACGGTCTGGCCGATCGGCGCCAGCGCAATGCCGGCCAGCTTCAGGTGCTGGATCGCAAACGGAATGCCGATGATGGTCACGAAGTTGGCGACCGCCGCCATCACGTGGCCGATGGCCAGCCACACGCCGGCAAAGACAAACCACAGCACATTGCCGACCAGCCCCAGCGCGCCGGTGCCGACATCGTCGCGCCCGGTCAGCTCGCGCCGGCTGATGGCCTGCTTGCCGAACGGGAAGAAGGTGAAAGTCCCGATCACGAAGCAGGCCTTGCCCCAGGGGATCCCGATGATCGAGATAAAGGCCAGCAGCCCGGCCAGCCACCAGGCCAGGCCCATCACCACGCCGCCAAGGATGAACCAGAGGAAGTTGCCGATTGCGCGCATGCCGTTCTTTTGCGAGTGAGGAAGAGAACACGCATGATACGCAATGGTGTGATGCGGTCATGGCGCCGAGGGGGGCGCACCCGCAAAGCGTACCCGTTTCTGCGTGCCTTGCCGGAACCGGCGGAACGGTACTGCCGGCCCATCGGGAATCGCGTTCGACCCTTGTTTATAGGCATATTCCATTCTGCAAGGCCGGTCGCAAACCTCGCTGCCGCAGGCAAAGCGTACCCGTTTCTGCGTGCCTCCGCGCGTGCTGTCGCCTTCGGCAAGCCCGGCGCCGCAGCGCTAGAATGTGACGTCTGCCCGCTATCCGCGTGACGGACTCCGGGTGCATCCCACCCGCTGCCACCCCTCTCCGAC